>JASLZV010000160.1 GCA_030754715.1 Phycisphaerae bacterium | reverse complement strand
GGGCAGGGTTCTTGAGACCGACTTTAACTCCAAGGCGGACGACGGTAGGAAGATCCAGAACGATATTCGTTCGTGCCTGATGAAGGCCGGCAAGGTCGCCTTTGTCGTCGAGACGTTCGTCAGCCTGGACCAGGCCTACCGGCTCATTCTGGAACTTGGCGGGATTCCGTGCTATCCGACACTGGCGGACGGCGCGAGTCCGATTTGTCGGTATGAACAGCCGGTCGAGAAACTCATCGACAACCTTAAGGCCGCCCGGATTCACTGTGCCGAGTTCATCCCCGCCCGCAACACCCCCACGGTGCTCAGCAGATACGTCAAGGCGATCCGAAGGGCGGGCCTGCCTGTCGTGGCGGGCACTGAGCACAATACGCCAGATTTGATTGAGATGTCGCCGACCTGCGCCGGCCGCCAGCCGGTGCCCGAGGATATCAAGGATATCTTCTGGGAAGGCGCGTGTGTGGTCGCGGCGCATCAGTTTCTGGCGGCCTCCAGCCGGTGCGGCTTTGTGGATGGCGACGGCAAGGTCAACGATGCTTACGATAACGATAACGAGCGGATTGAGGCCTTCGCCGCCCTTGGCGCAGCGGTGATCCGGCGATATTACGAGGTCAACGGATAGAAGGATAGAAGGGACCCACAGGCAATATGCCCCTGACAGATCGTGAAAGAATCAACATCGTTGCCCCGGCGACCCGGGCGATGGCGGCCGACGAAGATATTCTCAAACTTGTGCGTTTTGGGGAGGTTTCCGCGGGTGCGGCCGACGGGGATTCAATTGTCGTCGAACTGCGCGACGACGTCGAAACACCGCGGCAGGTCGTGGATCAACTGCGCAAGGGCCTTGGACCGTTGGCGCAAGACGTCGGCGCGGTGACCGTGAAGGACCTCGGCACGTTCCACATTTGCCGGCCCGCTGCTTCGACCGGACGGGTTGCGGGCAAGGTAGCCGTCGTGACCGGCGCCGCCCAGGGCTTTGGACTGGAGATCGCCCGGGACCTAGCCGCTCAAGGCGCCGTCGTCGTGCTGGCCGACATCAACAGTCATGGGGCCCGCGATGCGGCGGAGGAGATCTCCGGCCGCTTGGGCCCGAACCGGGCGATCGGTCTGTCAATCGACGTTACGGATGGCGCGTCGGTTGAGTCGGCCTTCGACCAGGTTGTCCGCACCTACGGCGGGCTGGACGTACTGGTGTCCAACGCGGGCGTGCTGAAGGCCGGCAGCGTAAAAACCCAGGCGGAAGCGGACTTCGACCTCGTCGCGGCCGTCAACTACAAGGGTTATTTCCTGTGCGTGCAGAAGGCCGCGATGATCCTGGCTGTCCAGCACCTGGGGCGCCCGCAATGTTACGGTGACATTATCCAGATCAACTCCAAGTCGGGCCTGGTCGGGTCGAACCGCAACGCGGCCTATGCCGGTAGCAAGTTCGGCGGAATAGGCCTGACCCAGTCGTTCGCTCTGGAATTGATCGCCGACGGCATCAAGGTGAACTCGGTCTGCCCCGGCAACTTCTTCGACGGCCCGCTGTGGTCCGACCCAGAAAATGGCCTGTTCGCGCAGTACCTCCAAACGGGTAAGGTGCCCGGGGCCAAGACAGTTCAGGACGTGCGACAGGCCTACGAAGCCAAGATTCCGATGGGCCGCGGCTGCACCGTCGGCGACGTGATGAAGGCAATCTACTACCTGATTGAACAGAAGTACGAAACCGGCCAGGCCGTGCCCGTCACTGGTGGGCAGGTAATGCTGGGGTAAGAAAACCCGTGATGGAGTAAGCAGGCGATGAGCGGCAATCTTGAAACCGTTCCACAATCGCAATATGCCGTTCAGTTGATCGGACCGAGCAAACTGAAACTGAACAAGGCCAAGGAGGTTGTTGCGCCCGGACCGCGACAGATTCTTGCCCGCGTGGAGGCCGTGGGACTTTGCTTTTCAGACCTGAAACTGCTCCAGCAGTTCTCGGCCCATCCCCGCAAGAGCAGCGTTGTCGGCGGAATACCCAAGGCCGTGCTGGATGAGATTCCCAGTTACAAGCCGGACGACCTTCCCACCGTGCCCGGCCACGAGGTGGTCTGCCGGATCGTCGCCGTCGGCGGCAAGGTGGCCCGCCACAGGGTCCACCAGCGCATATTGGTGCAGGCGGATTACCGCAATATCAAAACGGCTGAGTCGAACGGAGCGTTTGGGTATAACTTTGAGGGCGGATTGCAGGAATACATCCTGATGGACGAGCGGGTTGTGATCGAACAGCCAAGTGGAGAGAGTTATTTGATTCCCGCCGTCGCGGACCTCAGCGCCTCGGCTGTCGCGCTGGTCGAGCCGTGGGGGTGCGTGGAAAATTCCTACGCCACCCGGGAGCGTCAGACGATCAAGGCCGCCGGCAGGTTGCTCGTGGTCGTCGAGGACGGTTTTGCCGTCGAGGGCCTCGCCGAGAGCCTTTCGCCGGCCGGGGGCCCTGCATCCGTCACGGCCGTCTGCGCCCATGAGGCACAGAATCGTCCCATTGAGGCCCTGGGCCTCGCCGTTGATCGCGCCGGCGGCGGCGATGAACTGCCGGACGAATCCTTTGACGACATCGTCTATTTCGGCGCAGGCAAGGAGGGCATCGACGCCCTCAACGACAAGTTGGCTGCCAGGGGTATCTTCAACATCGTCTTGGCCGGCAGGAAGATCGGCCGCCCTGTCTCGGTCGGCGTCGGGCGGCTTCACTACGGCAAGACGCGCTGGATTGGTACCGTTTCGACCAGCGCTGCCGAAGCCTACAAGATGATCCCCCCCACCGGCGAGATCCGCCCCGGCGACCGGGTGATCGTTATCGGCGCCGGCGGGCCGATGGGCCAGATGCATACCATCCGCACCATATGCCTTGGTCTCGAGGGCGTATCGGTGGTGGCTGCCGACCTTGATGACGCTCGCCTGGAATCGCTACGGCAAAAGGCTCAACATCTCGCCAACCAGCGCGGCGTCCCGTTGCGGATGGTCAATTCCCGGACCCAGCCGCCGGCTGACAAGTTTTCCTACTTCGCGCTGATGGCCCCGGTGCCTCAATTGGTTGCCCGGGCGATTGCCGACAGCCAGCCGGGCGCCCTGGTCAATGTCTTCGCGGGTATCCCTACCGCGGTACGCCACGACCTCGACATGGACGCCTGCATTGAAAAGCGATGCTTCCTGTTCGGCACCAGCGGCTCACGGATTGTCGACATGAAGGTCGTCCTGGACAAGGTCACGGCCGGCCAACTCGACACAAACTGCTCGCTTGACGCGATCAGCGGGATGGCCGGCGCCATCGACGGAATCGCCGCGGTGAAAAACCGCACGCTGGCCGGCAAGATTGTTGTCTACCCGATGCTCCATGAGATGCCGCTGATCCGCCTGTCGGACATTGGCGGGCGCTTTCCTACCGTCGCAGCCAGGCTCGACCGCGGCATGTGGACCAAGGCGGCCGAAGAAGAACTTCTGAATGTTGCAAAGTGAACCATGGGCAGCGCAACAAAGACACTGGTTGGTTTTGGATTCGGGCCGATTCAGAGCGGCCTGTTCCTCTACGAGGCCTACGTCTCCGGGAATTTCCGCCGGTTTGTCGTCTCGGAGATCGACGAGTCCCTGGTGGCGGCCGTCGGCGGGAACAACGGCCGATACAGCATAAACATCGCCCGCAGGGACCGGATAGATCAGTTCACGCTCGAGGGAATTGACCTTTACAACCCGCGCGACCCCGCCGGCCGCGAGGCCATTGTCCGCGCCGTTACCGAATCGAACGAGATGGTCACCGCTCTTCCGAACGTGAACGTCTACGACGCCGGCGGCCGGTCCGGTGTCGTGAGTATCCTCAGCGAGGGCCTGGAGGAGGCGGCCGAGTTGACCCCGACGATCCTCTACGCCGCGGAGAACAACAACCACGCCGCCGAAATACTCCTTGAGAAACTCACCGCCGCGGGCCGCGCGCCCGACCCGACCAATTTTCAGGTGCTCAACACCGTTATCGGAAAGATGAGCGGCGTGATCACCGAACCGGAGATCATCGAGAGGCTCGCCCTGGTGACGATCACCCCCGACATCCGGCGGGCGATCCTGATAGAGGAGTTCAACCGCATCCTGATCTCGCGCGTTACGCTGAGCGGCTACCGGCGGGGCATCGAGGCGTTCCGAGAGAAGGATCAACTGCTTCCCTTCGAGGAAGCCAAACTCTACGGGCACAATGCCGTCCACGCGCTGATCGGCTACCTTGCCGACCTACGGGGCCTGAACACAATTGCCGAGGCCGGCCGCGACCGCCGGATTATGGACGCCGCACGCAAGGCGTTTGTTGACGAGTCCGGCCCGGCGATGATTCGGCGCAACGCGGGCGCCGGTGACGCGGTTTTTACGCCAGCCGACTACCGCCACTATGCCGAAGACCTGTTGGAGCGAATGACCTGCCCGAATCTCAACGATCTGGTGGCCCGCGTGGTGCGGGACCACGTCCGCAAGTTGGGCTACGACGATCGCCTGTACGGCACTATGCGGCTGGCAATTGAAGCCGGCGTTGAACCGGTTAATCTGGCCCTCGGTGCGGCCGCCGGCGTGCTGTCGATGATCAAGCGGCGCGACGACCTCGCCGGCCCCGTCGCCCACCTGCCGGCGAGCGCGGGCGCCCTGTCGGCCGAGATACTGCGGGACCTGCTGCTGGGGCTGTGGGGCCGACAGGTGGATTCTCACGCCGACAAACTGGTCTCCCTTACGTCAGAAGCGCTGCAAAAGCTTCGCCGCCAGCCGTGGCAAGGGCAATGGCAAAAACCCAACCAGTCGTGAGGCCCATGATGGCCAAGTTGATATATCTTGACGTCGGACGTTGCTCTTACGCCCGGACGCTGGAGTTGCAGCACGCCCTGGTGGGCAAGGTCAAGGCCGACCCGGACGAATCTGCCTACCTGGTGTTGGTTGAGCATGACCCGCCCGTGATAACGGTGGGCAAGTCCGGCAAACGGGAGCACATTCTGGCCTCTCGGCGGAAGTTGGCGGCCCACGGCATTGAGATTGTCGACACGGGCCGCGGTGGAGACGTCACGTACCACGGTCCCGGACAAATTGTGGGCTATCCGATTCTTCGCGTGGACCGCCACGGGCGCGATGTGCACCGCTACCTGCGCGACATCGAGGAAGTGCTCATCCGCGTGCTGTCTCGCTTCGGCATCGAGGGGGGGCGCAGCGAGGGCCTGACCGGCGTGTGGGTGGGCCCCGAAAAGGTAGCCGCCATCGGAATCGCCAT
>JASLZV010000015.1:7662-13219 GCA_030754715.1 Phycisphaerae bacterium | reverse complement strand
AACCTCTGTTGGACGCATATCATTACGCAAGTTCAGACGTGCAGCGGAATTGACGAACTGCTCGACCAAGTGCCGGTGAACAAGGTTCTCGGGTTTGGCGGGGACTATGATCGCCCCGTCGAGAATGTGGTAGGGCATCTGCACATGGCTCGCGAGGACTTCGCCCGCGTATTCGGAGTAAGAATTGACCGCAACGTAATGGGCTTTGACGAAGCGGTGGAAATACTCAATCTTTGGTTCTGGGACAACCCGCTGGCACTGTACGCCAGGATTTCTGTGTAGTGTGTGTAGTGGGTGGCTGAGAAAAGATCAGCCAAAGCCGGAGACACGACATGGGCTGGGGATGATGCTGGACAAGCATTGCTTTGGTGGGTCGGCGTAGTGGCTGGGCGTGGGACGGTATCCTTGGCGTTGGGGGATATTTTGCTTGACGGACTGGGCGGGTTTGGGCACTCTGGCCGCTTCACTGACGGAGTGTAAGCGGCAAAAGAAAATATGGACGGCACCCTCGAAAAAGTCCTCTAATCAAACAGCAACGTGTTCCGCACAAAGGAGTCTGATAGATGCGCAAGGCGCGAAGCAAGACTGCAAGCAGGAGCCAACCTAAGGCCGCACGCAGCGGTGGCAGCAAAGTCAGGGTGGCCCTGATCGGGGCCGGCGGGATGGCTAACGGTGTTCACTATCCCTCGTTGGCGGGTTTTGAGGATGTCGAGATTGTCGGCCTGTGCGACGTTGACAAGAAGAAACTGACAGCCACCGCCAGGAAGTTCAAGATTTCCAGGACGTTCAGCGATTACGGCCGAATGCTGGACAAGACCGATCCTGATGCGGTGTATGCCCTGATGCCTCCGCACGTGCTGTTCAGCGTGGCGGCGGACGTTCTGGACCGTGGCAAGCATTTGTTTATTGAAAAGCCCCCTGCCGTCACGACCTTCCAGACGGAGTGTCTGGCGAAGATAGCCGGCGACAAGGGGCTCATTACGGCAGTGGGTTTTCAGCGGCGGTATCACCCGATGATCAACCGCTGCTGGAAGGAGGTGAAGAAGAAGGGCAGAATCAATCAGGTGGTCTCGTGTTTCTATAAGAACTCTGTGCCTCAGGCCCAGCATCCGTATTATCGCGGAGCGATAGACATTCTGCGGTGCGATGCGATCCATGCCGTTGATTCGCTTCGGTATTATACGGGTCTTTCAGAGGTCAAGTCGGTGGCCTCAGAGGTGCGGAATCTGGATGCGTGGTATGGGATGAGTTTCAATGCGATCGTGCACTTTGCCAATGATGCCGTGGGGGTTCTGCTGGCCAACTGGCGGACGGGGCGACGGTTTTTCAAGTTTGAGTTTCACGCCGGCGGCGCTTCGGCCTTTGCTGACACCGACGCTGAAGGAAGGGTTTGGGTGGATAACGAGGAGTCGCCGTCTTTTGAGACGACCTACACGGAGTTTGTCGGCTGTGAAGAGACGTATATCGTGCAGGGCTTCCGGGCGGAGAATCGGGCGTTTATTGACGCGGTCAAGAAGGGCAAGGGGGTTCACAACAGCCTGGCCGACGCGGTCAAGACGATGCGGTTGGCGGATATGATTTACGAGAATGCGATCACCAGGTGAGGTGGTCGTCTTTGTCGGGTGTCCCCTGAGGCATCCGGCGTACGAGCAATGTTGTAATAAACGAAAGGCGAGAGAGTTATGAAGATTGGAGTGGTTGATCTGGACACATCGCACCCCGCGAATTGGATCCCCATCGAGCGGGACCTTGGCCACGAGGTGGTGGGGGTGTGGGATGGCGGTTCGGTGCATCCGGTCGAGTATGTTCGGGACTTTGCCAAGGAGCACGAGATAGCGACCGTTTACGACTCGCTGGAACAGATGGCCGGTGAGGTGGACTGCGCGATAATCCACGGCTGCAACTGGGACACGCACGTCGCCAAGGCCCGTCCGTTCGTGGAGGCCGGCAAGAGTGTGTTGATGGACAAGCCGCTAGCGGGCAACGCGCGTGATCTGAAGCAGTTTTGCCGGTGGGCCGGTGAAGGTGCGCGGATTACGGGCGGATCGTCGCTACGATTCTGCCACGACACGCGGGATTGGCTGGCCCAGCCGCAGGAGGAGCGTGGCAGGCCGCACACGGTGTATTGTGGTTGTGGGACCGATGAGTTCAACTACGCGATCCATGCTTGGTCTTTGCTGTGCGGCATTTTGGGTTCGGGGATTCGAAGTGTTCGCCATCTTGGTTGCGGGACTCAGCGGCGGATTCAGGTGAATTGGAGCGACGGGAAGATGGGTTTGGTATCGATCAATTGTAGCGAAGGGTTGGGTCTGCCGATGCATGTGTCGATAACTACGGACAAACTGAATATGCAGTATCACGCGGACACTAGCAATATATATCGGGCGCTTTTAGAGGCCACGCTGCCGTACCTGGCCGACGAGGCTGGCGATCCGCCGGTGCCGATGGAGCATCTTGTTGAGCCGGAACTGGCTGCGGTCGCTGCGCGGCGGTCGTGGTTGGAAGGGGATCGTGAGGTGGAGTTATCGGAGTTGGGCGAAGATGATGCGGGTTACGACGGCAAGGTCTTTGCCGAGGGATACCGCAAGGCGAAATATTCGTCGTAGGAAAGAGACCAGCCTGATTAGCCAGCCATTTCCATCGGATGGATAACCTTGTTGTGGAATTGCGAAAGCAAGTTGGCGGCGGCTGTGGAGTCTCGTTTACCTTAGGTGCGCCTGTTTGGGGCGTTTTGAAGTGATCCGATGAAGAAGTTGTTGTTTGCAGTCGGCAGGGATTGGCATAAGCGGATGTTCTCTCAGAAGGACCTGGCCAGAATACAGGTGGTTTGTCGGGTGCTTGCCGCGGATGTGCCGGACTCTGCGGACAAACAGTTTTTGCTGGAGCATGTCAAGGAGACCGAAATTGTCGTTACTTCCTGGGATACAGCCGCTCTTGATGCGGAAGTGATGTCACGCGCCGCGGAACTTGAGTTGCTGGCTCACGCGGCAGGTTCGGTAAGGCCGGTGGTTTCGAATACCCTATGGGAAAGAGGGGTCAGAGTGACAGGTTCTGCCGCGGCAATAGCATGTGGAGTGGCCGAGTTTTGTCTCTGCCAAATGGTCATCGCCGGCAGGCGGGTATTTTGGGCTGGCCTGGGAACCAGAATGGGATTGTGGAGGGAATCGCTCAACGTGTTTGGCGGCCCCTTCGACATCTATCAGCAAAAGGTGGGAATTATCGGGGGCGGATACGTTAGCAAATATCTGGTCGGGCTGCTCAAGAATTTTGGCTGTGACATCTGCCTTTATGATCCGTACGTGTCGGCCGGCGCAGCCGACAAGATGGGAGCGAAAAAGGTTGAGAAATTGGAGGACATCTTCTCGCAATGCAAGGTTGTTAGCCTCAACGCGCCCCTTACAAACGAAACAAGACATATGATCGGTCGCAGGCACTTCGAACTTCTGCCCGAGGGAGCGGTTTTCATAAACACCTCGATGGGGGCTCTTGTGAATGAAGACGAACTCGTTGCAGAACTCCGCAAAGGGCGTTTTGTCGCTTGTATAGACGTCACGGACGGCGAACCTCCGCCGCCGGACCATCCATTTCGCAATTTACCGAACGTGTGGCTGACCCCGCATCAGGCCGGAGGCATCGGGCGGAATCTTCTGCGCATAGGCGCGCTGGTTGCGGATGAAATTGAAGCGTTTACAAGTGGTCGGCCTCTCCGGTTCGAGGTCGAGCGGCAGCATCTGGGCAGGATCGCCTGAAGGTCTTTCTTGCCAGTCGATAGGGACCCATTGAGATGATAGAAAAAATTTTCATCGTTCCGCACACGCACACGGATCTGGGATACACCGCCGACGTATCGACCGTCCTTGCCAGGCAATGTGGAATACTTTCGTCGGTGCTGGACCTGTGCGCCGAGGGCACAGACCCCTGGGACGGCGATTCGTATCGCTGGACCATCGAGTCCGCCGTGATTCTGCGCCACTGGTGGGAAACTGCCTCCGACGGTGATCGCGAACGGGCCGTGGCCTTGCTCAGGTCGGGACGATGGCAACTGGCCGGCTTCGAGACGCAACTCCTTACGGAACTGCCCGGTCCGGAAGAGTTAAAAGCGAGTGTCTCCTGGGCCTGTCGGATGGGGCGGGAATACGGATTTCCGATCCGCGGCCTCATATTGGACGACATCGGAGGCTACGCTCGCGGTCTGCCTTCCGCGGTGTCACCCGAGGGTATCGAGTATCTGGTAGCGGGCATCGGCGGCTATCGTGTGTTCCTGCCTACGGCTGGTCTGCCGCCGTTGTTTACCTGGGAGGCGCCCGACGGCGCACGGATACTGATTTGGCAGTTGGGCGTCAGCGAGGAACTAGACCCCCGGATATGGGAGAGCCTGCCGGCCCAGTATGGGTTTGGAAACTCCTATGTCATTTTCCCCGTTCGCGACATCTTTTCCGACCAGGAGCGTGACGACGATCCGGAGAAACTGAAGTTCAAAGTCAACACCATGGACGAGGCCTACCGCAGGCTGGAACGGGATCTGGCCAGCCGCGGCTACCCGTACCGATACCTTATGCTTCAGGCTGCCGGCGACAATCGCGGCCTGGACCTGGAGATGCCCAGGTGGGTCGATCTTTGGAACGAAAACATCGACCGCCCGAAAATATGCATAGCGACGGCGGATGAGTTCTTCGACGCCATGTTTGCAGAGTATGGGAAAGACGGTTTTCCGGTCTTGAAAGGCGACATTCACGATCCGTGGAACGATCATTCAACGACCAATCCCAAGGCATTCGGCGAATATCGAAGCAATAACAGGACGATCCACCTTCTCAAGGCCGTGGGTAAGGGCGATTCCGCAATTGAAGAAAGGCTGTGCGCCGCTTTGCGATGGCAACTGTGGTTCAGCGATCACACCTTCGGGCTGAGTATGTGGGATGGCGACCATTGCATAGCGTTGGACGAGTCGGCTCCATCGGACCCCAAGATGCAAAAGTGGGTTGATAGTTGGAAGGACAAGACGAGTTACCCCCGACGAGCCGCGAAGATCCTCCGAGAGGCCGAGGCCGTGCTCCGGTCCGGGCAAGAGGCTATGGTCTTTGTGCCTTCCAGGCAGCCTACAAGCGTCATATCCTGCCTTCCGCCGGGCAGCCGGCCGGACCGTCAAGACGCCGCCGCTGTCCAGGATGGGCCTGATTGCACGTGGGTGCAGTGGAATGACCTGTCAATCAGCCGGCCCGGTCGCTTGGTCGCCACAGCGCCTGCCACCGGGTCTGTGGCGCCCGAAGGAGTGCCCACCACGCTGGACAGCAATTCGTGGCAGGTGCAATTTGATCCAGATACCGGCAGGCTGATTGAAGCCGCCTCCCGGCGCACCTCGCGAAATATCCTGGGCGACGGCCCGGAGGCCCACCTGGGTGATGTGCTCGTATTTGACGTTGATGACATGGATGAGAGGAAGGTGTTTGGCGCGATGCTGCATCGGGCGACGCTGACGTGTCAGCCTGTCGAGTGGAGCGGCTGCAAAACCACCGCCGAGGGCGAACTCGTGCGGGAGATTGAACGTCTCGGCGTG
>JASLZV010000015.1:0-7652 GCA_030754715.1 Phycisphaerae bacterium | reverse complement strand
CAGGGCGACCAGAAACTCCAGCAGCGGTGGCGGCTGTACCGCGGCAGTGACGTTCTTGAGATCGATACCCTCTGGGAAAAGCTCCCGCGCGTCCGCAGAGAAGCATGCTACTTCGCCTTACCGCTGCGATTTGAGAATCCCGATGTCCTGATCGATCAGGGCCTGACGACAGCCCACGTCGGACAGGATGAACTGCTCGGTTGTTTCAGAGATCAATATTCCGTGCAGCAGTGGGTGGCCGTCAAAGATGCGTCGGGGGGTCTTTTGATCTCACCGCTGGAAGCGGGCATGGTTGAGGTCGATGAGATTCGTTTTCAGGAGTTTCGCAGGGAGCCTATCAGGCCGCAGACGGGAAGCCTGTTTTTCCTCCTGAGTAACAACTGCTGGCCGACCAACTGTCCTCGCTGGCAGCCCGGGCCGCTGCGGTTCCGCTTTCGCCTGAAACTTCTGTCGGCAGATGTGTCGATCGAAGACCTGTCGCTGCGGGGAAGCGGGCTGGCCCTTGGGGCGTTGGTCACCGGCTGCCGGGGAGACAGCATGGCTTGGTGAAGTCCCCGGCGGGTTCGAAAAAATCTTCTCGTTTGCAGCCGCGCCCTGGCAGACCGCTTGGAATCTCGTCGCCTGACGGGCAGGCGTCAGGTTTCCATGTGTCCCGGCGCGTGGCGGTGTGCCAGCGCCCTGGCGAAGTAGTCGTCCAGAAGTTCAATCTCAAACTCTTTTGCCATCTCCAGGGCGCTCAGTTCGTCCGTTTGGCTGGAAATCAGCACGGACCCCACGTATCCCGGGTCGTGGATATTCACCTTGGGGCCGTATTTGGCCTTCAAGGCCGTCAACTTTTCGCCGTTGTAATCCAGGTGGGCCAGACAGCAATCCAGATTGACATCGGCCACCACAAAATCACGATAGTTTGTGGTTGAAGCGACGACCTCGCCGAAGGGATTGCGAATCTGGGAGGGCTTCTCGGAGATCGCTCCGACAAAGTAGCAGCGGCAGTTGTAGGCCCAGTGCGTCTGCCGGAGCCCGCCATGATACATCGAGGAAAAGATAATCAGATCGGGCCTGGCCTTGACATACTTTGAAAGCAACTCGTCGAAGTTCAGGTCGAAACAAATCGCGCAGGCGACCTTCCCAAAGTCACATTCAATCAGCGGCGCTTCCTTGCCGTACAATTTGCGGTGGACCTCGTTTTCATCAATGGTGAGGTGATTCTTGTTGTAGATGCCTGCTATGTTGCCTGAGCGATCGAGAATGACGTTCGAGTTGCGCCAGGTGCCGTCTTCGGCCTGTCTTGCTGCGGAATACACGATGTTGCAATGGTGTTCTTTGCCGGTCGCGGCAAAAAAGTCCCGCACCTGGTCTTTGCGGACTCGATAGTATTCCGTCAATTGGTCTATGGAAAAACCGGGTGTGATCAATTCGTCGCAGACTTCGGAAACAACGATAAGATCGGGCTGGTCGGGCAGCACCTGGTTCAGTTTGCCCTTCCAGAATCCTATCATGTGTTCCACCATCTCTTGCGGCTGCAGATCCTCGTTCACTTGCTCGGTGCGGGGTCCTATCGTGGCGATTCTTACGTAGTTGGCCATTTCTCAAATCTCCGTGGCCGGTAGGCGCGTTGCCGCATCGACGGCTACGGGAGTGATCTTGCCGATACGCCTGTCCAGCCTGTCACAAAATTTCTCGGCAGGTGATGATTATAACCCCCGATGCCCTTGCGGGAAGAGAAAATGGACGAACATACGGGCTGTGTTGCGTTGGAGTTGCGTTCCGCCGCGGATCGTGATATACCTCAAGGCGCGCGTGCACGCTGGAGCGAATGCGAAGGTTCACAAGCGGGCAGGACCAAAACAGTGGAAAGAATTGCTTTTGCGGTGGCCGCCCATCCGGACGACATTGAAATCATGATGGCCGGAACGTTGATTCTACTGGCCCGGGCCGGATACGAATTGCATTACATGAATGTAGCCAACGGATCGGGCGGAACCGCCACCATGGATAAGGATGAGATTGTGGCGATCCGCACAGAGGAAGCCCGCCAGGCCACCCAAAGCATGGGGGCTGTCTTCCACGAACCGCTGGTGGACGACCTGATGATTTACTACACGCCTTCTTTGGCTGCAAAACTCTGCGCAATTGTCAGGCAAATAGAACCGCAAATACTCCTTTTGCCGTCGCCTCAGGACTACATGGAAGACCACACCAACACTTCCAGACTGATGGTGACAGCGGCTTTCAGCCGCAACGTGAAGAACTTCGTGACCGACCCGGCAACCCCTTCCAGCAACAATGAAATGGCGCTGTATCATGCGTTGCCCTGGGGGCTGACGGACCAACTGCGAAGGCCGATCGAGGCCGACCTGTACGTGGACATCTCCTCCGTTATCGATAAAAAGCGAGACGTGCTGGCCTGCCATCGCAGCCAGAAGGAATGGATCGCCCGGAGCCAGGGGGTCGACAGTTATCTGACCGCCATGGTGGAAATGTCGGCCGTCGTGGGCAGCAAGTCCGGGAGTTTTAAATATGCCGAAGGCTGGCGCCGCCACTTGCACTTCGGTTTTGGGGCCGAAGATTTCCACCCGCTCGGTGAGGCCCTTGAGGGTCGGATAATCTCCGCCAAATAGCGGACCAGGCCAATCGGGCATACGGAGTAGCGAACATGAAAATCTTTATCCAGTTTGATTTTGAAGGTATCGCCGGATTTGTCGTACGCGACAATCGGGACCGCAACATCCCAACGGTGCTGAATCGAAGCAAGCGCTTCATGAAGATAGCCACCGCGGAGGTCTCGGCGGCAGCCAACGGAGCATTCGAAGCCGGGGCCGATGAGGTGATAATCTGGGATTCCCACGGCCAGGGCAACACCATCTTGGTGGAAGAACTCCCCGAACAGGCACAGTTGATTACCGGGGAATATGGCCGCGGGCCGTGGCTGCCGTTCTTCGAAGGAACCGACGTCGGCATGTACCTCGGCGGGCACGCTATGGAGGGAACAGCCCGGGCCGTCACGCCGCACACCCTCAAGGAAGTGAACGGCCGGGCCTTTGGCGAGGTGGGAATGTTCATCAATTGCTGCGGGGCCGGAAACGTTCCGGTTGTTCTTGTCTCAGGCGACACAGCCGTGCAGCGCGAGGTCGCATGGCAAATTCCCGACAGCGAGTTCGTTGTCACCAAGGATGCGGTCGGACCGAGTCTCGCCAAGACTATCACGCCGGCGCTGTCCTGCAGATTCCTGTTCGAGGCCGCCGAGCGGGGAGTCCAGCGACGTGGGGACATCCAGCCGTTTCGGATGGACCCTCCCTACAAATTCAAGCATCACCTCAAGGATGAGTATTACACCGATCCGGGCGACGATTTCCTTGTGGCCTACCGGCGCTACCTGAAACGCGTTGCCGGCTATACCAGGGGGTGGCCCGGATACAACCTGCGTGATGAAGACTACGGCGTTGACTGAGCGGAATTGTCGTCAGTTTTGCGTGCTGATCCCCCAACGGACCGCCGCGCGATGCCTTGCCTGTTGCCTGTCGGGTCGTATCACCCTTGTTTGCAGAGCGTTCATATTAAACTAGTTCCGTTGGATTTTTTTCATCGTGGCCTCCATATTCTTGACCACGCTTTCATTCCATTCAACGCCTATCTCTTCCAGACCGATCATCGCAGCGCCTATACCAGGTTTGAATTTTGGCTGGACCATAGTGGCGTCGTGTTTTCTGTTCTTGAGATCTTTCTGGATCAGGTCGAAATACCAGCCGCCGCCGCTTACCAGCCCTCCGGTTGCGGCAACCTTGTATGGTTCGGTGTGCATATTGAGGACCTCGGCGCAGGTGGCGATAATCAGCCCCAATTGGCGGGCGCCTTCTTTGACGACCTCGATGGCTACGGGGTCTTTGTCTTCCAGGGCCACCCGGAAGATGACCCTGCTGAGCGCCGCGAAGTTCTTCCTAACATCGGGGTTTTGATAAATGGGGCTGACAAAGTCTATGACCTTCTCGACAGCGAAGTGTTCACAGAGGGCCCTGCACAGTTTGGTGTCTGCCCCTCGTCCGTCAGTAGCCCAGAATGCCGCATTGACGCCTCGACGGGCCAAGTCGTAGGCCGAGCCTTCGTCGCCGATGGTTCCCCAGCAGCTTGTCACGTGGGTCTTGCCTTCCTTGTTTCGCCCCCATCCGACCGAGCCGGTTCCCGCAATCAAGGCGATGCCGGTGCGCTGAATGAGGCCGCCGACCAGGGAGCACTCGCCTTCCTTTCGATGCATGATCTTTTTCGGCTTTGCGACCTTATTTAAGATCGAGTGCAGTGGTGTAGGGTCGGGCTCTATACCAACAATGGCAATCTCTGTTTCAAGGTCTTCGACCCCGCCCTGTTTTTGAGCCTGGCCTATTGCCTCGGCAAGGGCGTCCTCGGCCTGTTTGAGTGTCACAAAATTGATATTCGCCGCAGTGCAAAACCCCTGACCCAAAAGTTCACCATTTGTATTGGCCAGAACGGCATGGGTTTTCGTACCACCTATGTCCATTCCTAGCACGATTCTTTCTTTCACACAATTACTCCCTCCCCGCAAGTTCCATAGAAGTACCGATGAGCCAACTGCCGAAATCGGCGGTGAAATCGTAAGTGGTTCGCAGTGGCTGGTCTTCAAAACTCGTGGAAGCAGGACCAAGCATCCAGCCATCTTTCTGCTGACAACTGAGGATAAAATCCATCTGACTAAGTGCGGTTTTCAGATAACGCTTGTCGCCGGTGATCCGGTAAAGCATCGATGACCCCCAGCCGTCTTTGCCTGCGGTGACAAAATGGAAGGCATGCTCGTGGCACGAGGCAAGGAAGTCATAGATCTCGATAGCGGCTTTGAGGAAGCGTTCTTCCTGGGTCTTCAGGTACAGTTTGATAAGGCCATTCATCGGCCAGCCCCAGCACCAATAGGCTTGCTTGGGCTTCTTGGCGTCTAGGACGGCGTATACCCGATGTTTTTCCGGGATATTGACGAGATCGGTCTGGAAACCGTTGTTCCTTGTCCATCGCAGATAAAAACGTTCCGTCGGTTCGGGCTGCTCTCTTATCAATCGCAATATGAGCTCGGCGCTTTGAATGGCAAGGTCAAGCCTGCCCGCCAACAGGCACATAAGAATCCCGTAACCAGTGGAGTTGGAATCGATGATATCGGTTTTGGGATTGATCGAGGAATAGATCCCCCCGGTCTCAGGGTCTCTGTGTTTGAGAATAAATTGAAATATCTTTTCCGTAAGGCCAGTCCATTCCATAGAGGCAGCGGCCCGCATTAGCCACATGTTAGGATAAAGCTGGCAGTAGGTCGGCGTGTAGCTGCCGGAGGTGCGGTTGTCGGGTTTGTTGAAGAAGTCCCCTTCGAGGCTCATGAAGCTTTCAACCACGTAGTTTATCGCCCTGGCAGCAGCAAGTGTTTCCCCTGCCGACTGCAAAAAAAAGATGCTCTTGTAATAACAGCCAACGTCGTGGGTATCTGGATAGAACCCATTGGAATCAGGTTCTTCATTGCCGATATAATTCCCTCTTTCTGTCTGGCGTGAGACGATCCACTTGGCGGCCTTTTGGGCTGCCGCTATTAACTGCTCATCCTTGATAGTCATTTGTCACTGTGCTCCCACGTCTGATCATAAATCTGTTATAACGTACTTGACTCGGCCTTCGAGCGTCTGGCCGGGGGAAACAACTCTGAGCCCGGAAAGCTTCTCTTTACCCTTGGCATATACATTCGGTGCGTCTGGGCAGCAGGTCAGGTTCTCCATGCACACGAAAGGTGCATCGGCAGGCGAGTATACAATCATGTGTTCGAAGATATCGCTGGATTGCAGGGTCAATTGTATACCAAGGTCTTTGTACTGGATGGCCTGTGCGCTGTTTCTGTCTATATTCCAGAAGGCCATGTCTATATCGAGGTCCCCGAGGCAACGGAATGCCTGCAAGTCCAGCTTCGTCCCTTCAACTGGCAGGGCGTTGCCTGTGGGGATGAGATTCACCAGTTCGAGCGACTGGCTACAGGGGACTTGTATGAAGACGTTTTCTCTCTTGTTGTTGGGAACTCCCCAGAAGGCGTGGAGACCGAAACCGAAGGGGGCCTTTTCCGTCCCGGTGTTTTCATACTTGAACTTGATCTGCATGCCTCTTTCCAGTGGGCTGAAATCAAGTGAAAATCTGCACGGAAATGGATATCCCTCATGAACGGGATGGTCCTTATCGATATCTATACTGCAGAGCAAGCTGCCATCGCTGTGGGAGGCTTCGAATGCTTCGTCTCTGATAAGGCCGTGGATGTCAACCACTTCACCATGCTTGGTCTGCCGGACATGCTTGCCTTGGAAGTTGTATTGTGAATCTGTCAGGCGGCAGGGCGTGGGAAACATCATGAAGCAGCCTGAGTAGAAGTCTTCAACCAGGAGTTTTTCTTTGTCAAAATAGGTCAGTTGCTGGCCATCTACCTTGAACGAGGTGAGATTTGCCCCTAAGCGAGGAAGGACTTCAATTTCAATACGCCGATTGCTAACTTTTTCAGCCTGGAACACTTTTTTGCTAAAATCTCTAGCGCACATAGTTGTCCCTTAATTGTAGGTTCCATTCTGAGGATCCGGGGTCGGGCCAACTCCTGCAGGGGGGACGATTATTCCTCTGATACTTCGAACATTTTCTGTGCCGCCCCGGCGATGTCCTCTGCCGTCAGGCCCACTAGTTTCAGGGTCTCATCGGTGGTTCTTGCGCTCTTGGGTGCGCTCCGGACGTACATGGCCTTTACGGTCACTCCCAGATCGCTGGCCGCCGCTGCGGCGCGAATTTCGTCGCAAATTCCACCGGTGTAGTTGTCTTCGACAACCAGGATTTGCCCGCGGCAGTCGTCGCCGATCTTGAGGATCTCCTCGGTGTCCAGAGGCAGGCAGTAGGCGTCGATAAGCGAGACTCTCAGCCCGCCGGTCTTCTCGAGGATTTCGGCGGCCCTGCGCGCCACGTGGACCATGTATCCGCTGGCTACGATGGCGATGTCTTCGCCGTCGATCAGGTGTTTGAACCCGCCGAAAGTGAACTCTTCCTGGGGTTCATAGATAAACGGAACGTCGGGGCGGTGTGTCCGCATGTAGCACATGCCATCGGTGTTGGCCATCAGTTCGGTCAGTTTGAAGGCGCTAATGGCGTCTGACGGCAGAAAAACTCTAACAGCCGGCTGGCCGTCCACGCGCGTAGAGGAAGCGAAACTGCGGAAGAAAGCCAGGTCGGGCAGCGCCATCTGGCTGGGCCCGTCGGCGGCCAGCGAAACGCCCGCGTGAGACCCGCACAACTTGATGTTTGCGTTGGAAATGGCTGCCATTTCGATCTGGTCGTAGGCGCGGACGAGGAACTTGCCGAACGACGAGGCGAACGGAATCTTTCCCCCCGCTGACAGTCCCGCGGCGAGTGAGATCATGTTCTGCTCGGCGATGCGCGCTTCGAAGTAGCGCTCGGCGAGCTGCTCGTCTTTGGCGAAGTCCTCAGCAAACGTTGAGTTTTTCACATCGCCGTCGGTGGCCACGACGTTCGGGTCGGCGTGACCGAGGGCGCGCAGGGCAATACCGTAGGCCCGGCGCGTCGCCCACTTGCCCTTGGCCAGAATGTCGCTCTTGTCGAAGCGCTCCATGGCCTCGGAGAGTGCG
>JASLZV010000159.1 GCA_030754715.1 Phycisphaerae bacterium | reverse complement strand
TGCACCGGCAGACGTCCAGCAGCTGGTCGCTCAGGTCGCCGGGCTCGAGGCTGGAGAGGCGCACCCGCCAGAGGCCTTCGATGCGGGCCACCCGCTCAAGCATCGCCGCCAGCGCCTCGGGTGGGCCCTTCCACCGCTTGCGTATGGCGGTGTCTCGCCCGAACGATCCCAGGAACACCCCGGCCAGCACGATTTCCTTGTGCCCAGCCGACACGAGCCGCCTGCTCTCCGCCTCGACCTGTTCGATGGTTCTGGACCAGACGACCGGGCGTGTGTAGGGCACGATGCAGTAGGTGCAGAAGGCATCGCAGCCGTCCTGGACCTTCACAAAGGCGCGCTGATGGCCTGGGAAGGCATCAATACCGCCCAGTTCCCTCGTGCCGGGGGCTTTGCCCTTGACGGCGCTATTTCGCCGCGTTCTAATAGAAGGATGCCCGCCGGTTGAGGCGACGCATACTTCGGCGGCCTTGTTCACGCATGCCTCGGTATCCCAGTTGTTGACGTGGGCTTGTTTGGGCTGGTCGGGGCTGTGGAGTTGGTGCTGGCCACCGGCGCGAAGTCCGGATACTATTTGGTGGAGCACGGCGCCAAGATTGCGGTGGTGGCCGGCTATAAAGGTTTGCCGGATCGCACCCCCCAACGAAGTCAGGATGCCGTCGATGGCCTCCGCGTCGTAGTCGCTATAGCAGCCGGTTATCAGCACAGCGGCGTTGGGCGCGCTGCGAAGTGCCTGCCGAACGGCCTGGCGACTTTTTCGCATCGCCGTGGTAGTTACGCAGCAGGTGTTAATGACTACCAGGTCGGCCTGCTGGCCCCGGCCGGCGGGACAAAGACCTGCGCGTTGCAACTGTGCGGCCAGGGCGGCGCTGTCGTACTGGTTGACTTTGCAGCCCAACGTGGTGATGGTGAATCGGGCCATGGGTTCTTACGGCGCTGGGCCGCAGTGGAACGCGGCGGGCGCCTGGGCGTCTAACTGTACGGCGGATGCGCTGTTGCCGCCGGACGAAAAACTCAATATTATGTGGTTTGGGCTCGTGGGAGAAAACGGAAATCTCTCCGGGACTGAGTGAACCATCCAGGGAGCGGTTATGGCCATAGCAAAAAGCGCTTGGGGCATCGACATCGGTCAGCGTGCCCTGAAGGCCTTGAAACTGTGCGAGATCGAAGGGCAGGTTCAGGTCGAGGCCTTCGAAGTCATCGAGTACCCGCAGATCCTGTCGCAGCCGGAGGTGGACCGCGCCGGCTTGCTGGTGGAGGCATTGAGGCAGTTTCTAGACAAGAACGTCGTCTCGGGGAGCATCCTGGCGGCTTCTGTTCCGGGCCAAAGCAGTTTCACACGGTTTGTCAAGCTCCCTCCAGTGGAGCCCAAGCGTGTCCCCGGGATTGTCCGGTTTGAGGCCGAGCAGCAAATTCCCTTCCCTATCGAGGAGGTTGTCTGGCGGTGGCAGACCTTCCACGATCCGGACAGTCCGGACGTTGAGGTTGGTATCTTTGCCATGAAGCGCTTGGACGTGAACGACATGCTGGGGCATTTGTCGGTTGCCGGTCTGAGCGTGGATATTGTCCAGATGGCGCAGTTGGCGCTGTACAATTTCCTGTGCGGCGACCAGCAGTTGGCCGACGGAGGGGCGACGATGCTGGCTGACGTCGGTACCGACAAGACCGAACTGGTGGTAGCCGACGGGGCGAGGATCTGGACGCGAACCATTCAGATCGGGGGCAGCAACTTCACGGACTCGCTGGTGCGGGCATTCAAGCTCTCGTTTGACAAGGCCGAGAATCTCAAGCGTACGGCCGCCAGCAGCAAGTATGCCCGTCAGATCTTTCAGGCGATGCGACCGGTATTCGCCGACCTGGTCCAGGAAATACAACGATCGATCGGTTACTACACATCGTTGCACCGCGAGGCGCGGTTCAAGCGTGTGGTAGGAATGGGCAATGGTTTTCGCTTGCCGGGGCTTCAGAAGTTTCTGGAGCAGAACCTGAACATTCCGGTGGCCCGTGTGGACAGTTATAGCCGCCTGGTGCTTTCGCCGTCGATGAGCGGCCCCAAGTTTGCCGAGCAGGTCTTGTCGTTTGGCGTGGCGTACGGTTTGGCGTTGCAGGGGCTGGACCGGGCCGTCGTCGGCACCAACCTGCTTCCCAAGGAGGTGGCCCGCAAACGCCAGTGGGACCGCAAGCGCCCATGGTTTGCTGCTGCTGCGACGTCGATTTTGTTGGCGGTGGCCTGTTGGGCGTTTCGTTCCTTCGCCGACCGTACCGACCCGCGGACCAGCGGGGATCTGGCCCAGGCCCGTAGTGTTATCACACGTCTCGAAGCGCTTCGGAACGAGGAACGCCGGTTAAAGGGCGAGGGAGACAAAGAGATTGAGGAAATTCATGGCGACATGAAGTTGTACGGTTATCGGAACTTCTGGCCGTCGGTGCTGACGATGGTGTCAGGCTCCATCCAGCACCAGGCGGTAGCCACGGACAACCCGCGACTGGCGGACTATGCCGAGGACCGTGCGACCGAGGCGCAGTTGGAGCGAAAAGTGGATTTGCGGTCGGGCAGAAAACTCAGCGACGAGGACCGCAAGGCGCTGGAAGAGCAACTCAATGCGGTGCGGGAGCGTATTGCGGATTTCAGGAAGACCCCCCGGTCGGCGCGGAAAGTGATTGTTCAAGAGGGGCTCGAATCGGTCTACCACGCGGACGTCCTGACGGCCGCTGCGGCCGTCAAAAACCGCGAAGGCCGAGCCACCCGCGGGACCAGGCCGCCGACAGCCTCCCCCAAGCCCCGTCGTGGCAAGGCCGCCGGCCCAAGGACGTCCACCAAACGCGGGTTCCTGGTGGAATTGGGGGCTCGGACGCCACTGCCGCTGGCCCGGGCGAACCGGTTGATACGCGAGATGATCAGCCAGAGCAGGCAGTTGGCCGAGCAGCAAAGTGCCTTTTCGATTGCCGATTGCTGGATCCGGGACATCTATGCGGTTGGCACCAAGGTCGGCGCGGGGTCGGCTGATCGTCGCGCCGCCGCCGGTGCCGGCAGGCGAAGAGTGGAGGGAATCGTCGGGGTGGACGCAGGGCACTACGGCCGGGCGGGACGAGCGGTCGGCGGCGGGCGGTCCGGACCAGCACGGCCCGACCCCCTGCTGCCGGATGAGGACATGTCCAGGGACCAGCGATTCGTGGTTTGCTGGGTGGTGGTTGTCGAGGATGACGGTGTGTCCCTGGTCCGGAATCCTTTAGAAAGCCCCGACAGACCCGGGAGATAATGCCTATGCAATGGATTCGTGACAACCGTTTCTTGGCCTGTTTGATCGGGATCGTGATTGTCGTCGGCGGGGTGATGGCGGCGGTTGGAGTGATTCAGAACAAAGGTTTTTCCGAGGACATGAAACCACGGCAGGATTTGGCCCGGCGGCTGCGCGGCCTGGGTGAGGTCAGTCTCAGCCCTGAAATGCTTGAGAGGAAAAAGCAGCAACTCGAGGCGAAACGCCAGACGCGAGACCGCGTACTGCGGGACAGCGTGGCCTGGAACCAGAAGGACTACCCTGTGCTGCAACTGGCGCTGATCGACGACGGCCGGCTGAAGATGGTGCCGGCCTTCCCGATCGATGCGACGCTGTACCGTGATAAGGGCCTGACGTACGTGTTTACCGACGAGTATCGCAAGGTACTCTACGGTTACCTGGGCGAACTCAAGCCGACGACCGCGCCCACCGAGGAGGAGATAGCCGCCGGAATGACCAAGTGGGTGAATCGCATCGGTGAGAGGAAGAAAATCGCGGTCAATAGGGTGAGGAGCGCCCGGCGAATGGGGGCCGACAGTGATGATAGGACCAGGCCGGCCGGCATCACCGACGAGGAATGGGTACTGTTCCAGATGACCGATGAGCGGGTACGCGAGCGAGCCGTGGAGCGTGCGATTGAAGAGTTGACGGTGAGCAAGGCCCGGGCCGGGCTGATTTATGCCTCGCCGGCGTCGCTGGACGTGGTGTTTCCGCGTCCGGAGGCCCGCGAGGCCGACGCCCCGCCGGACCTGCGGTGGGGCGCACAGGTCAACCTGTGGGTCTCGCGAGATATTCTCGAAGCCATCAACAAGACCAACCTCCGGGCGCTACGGAGGGGCGCGTTAATCCGTTCGGCCATCGTGCCCAATGCCGCGGTCAAGCAACTGGTTAAGATAGAGGTCCAGGAAGGCTATGTGGACGTCGAGCCCGGCACGCCCGGCCGTCGCTCCAGGGACGTTCCAACCCCCGGGTATGAAGCTGGAATGGGCGGGGTCGAACGGCGGGGCAGGCCTGCTGGCCGCGGGCGTGCCACCGGCCGCGACAAAAGCCTCACCGGGAGGGTGACGAACCGAGAATACCAGATTGTCCGGTACCGTTTCACGGTTATCCTGAACACCGGGCGACTGCTGGACCTGCTGCGCAACGTGATGTTGCGAGGGGACCACACCGTGCTGAACGTTGAGATGGCCGAACCGAGCATCGAGGAGGCGGATATGCGTTACTACGGCGTGGAGGCGGTAATGCGGGCGACTATTACCGGTGAGATGCTGATGCGTTCGGCGTGGACCCGCCCGCTGATGCCGGCCGAGGTGTTAAGGAAACTCCCTGTCGCCATGGGCGACAAGGACAAGAAACGTCTGGCCGCAAAGGCGCGATAGCGGCTGTGCTGCGCCCGATGCGCCGTTTGGGGCGGCCGGCGCAGCGTGACAAGCCATTGACAGTTTGAGGAGGCCCGTAGATGGGCAAAACCGATAGCCTGGGTCTGCTGGAGCAGCACGTTGAGAAGGGCGTTCTGGCTGTGTGCGGTTTACTGCTGCTGTATGCGATGGTTTACTGGTTACTGTCGGCCCCCGGTCGCTCCGAAGTCCCGCTGGTGGGCACCGACATGGAGCGGGTGCGTCCTGGTAAAGTGGACGCCAAGCTGCTCGATGCGGTCAGGCGGTTTGAGCAGCGCGCCGGGCGAGACGGCAGCGATATCCGACCCCTGCCCCCTTACGTGAAACGCATACAGTCTCTGCGGGACCATCCGTTTCCCGACGAACTGGCGACAAACAACTGGGGCCAGCCCCGCCCGCACGCGGCTGAACCCGATGGTAATGGCCGCCCGCCGGAACGCGTGCGCCTTGCCGAACTGGCCAAGGCCATCCCGGCGCCGTCGGTCAAGCGGGTGGCCGGGGCCAGGGAACTGCTCAACAGGTCCCGAGACATCGAGGTGACGACGTTTCACGTGGTGTCGGAGTTTGACAGGAGCGAACTGCAAAGACGCT
>JASLZV010000158.1 GCA_030754715.1 Phycisphaerae bacterium | reverse complement strand
GCTTCGAGAACCTCTGCATGATGCTGGTGGACGATCCCGACCTGGCGTCTGAAATTTTCGACGCGATCGGAGCGCGACTGGTGCGCCACTACGAAATCTGCGTGCAGCACGACACGGTCGGCGCTGTCATCGGCAACGACGACTGGGGATTCAAAACCCAGACGATGCTGTCGCCGGCAGACATGCGCCGCTACGTGATCCCGTGGCACAAGAAAATCGTCCAGGTCGCGCACGCAGCCGGCAAGCCCGCGATCCTCCATTCCTGCGGCAACCTCGCAGCCGTCATGGATGACGTCATCGATATCGGCTACGATGCCAAACACTCTTACGAGGATACAATCCAGCCGGTGGAAGATGCATATGAACAATACCACGATCGCATCGCCATTCTGGGTGGAATCGACCTGGACTTCGTCGTGCGATCGGAACCCCAACAGGTCTACAAACGGGCCAAGACCCTGCTCCAGCAGACAGCCGACCGCGGCGGCTACGCCCTGGGCACAGGCAATTCCGTTCCCGAGTACGCGCCCCACGAAAACTATCTGGCCATGATCGCCGCGGCTACAGAGAACAGATAATCGCATCGGCCCGGACAAGCCCAGGGGGGGGAATCTTTCGGCGGTTTTGCTTCGCTCTGTGCCCGGGGGTTTGTCCTACCAAATCTACATTGTGATATGATAGATTACGCTTGGGGCGAGCGAATAAGGGCCTTTTGCGACCTGAAAGGCGGGAAGTCTGGCCAATGCCACGGGCCAGAGAGCTAAAAAGGCGTCATAAGGGAGCGAAATCATGCAGCGATACGGCAGAGTTCTCAGGCTACGCAAAGGGACAGAAGCCGAATACAAGCGCATGCACGACAACATTTGGCCCCAAGTCGCCCAAGCCATCCGAGAGGCGGGGATCAAGAATTACACCATTTTTCGCTACGGGCGCTGGCTTTTCTCGTACTTTGAGCTGCCCGAGGGGCGCACACTGGAAGATGTGGCACGGGTCACCGACAACTGCGAAGCCTGCACGAAATGGGAAGAATTGATGCACGAATACCAGGAGCCTCTTCCAGAATCGTCAGGCAACCTGTGGTGGGTACCGATGGAAGAGGTGTGGCGCCCTGATGGCGTCTGAAGGCAGAGGCGCAACACAATGGAATCAAAGGCAGCAAGGCGCCGGCAGGGAGAAGAAAAATGAAGCTTCATGACCGCGTGGTACTGGTGACTGGGGCAAGTAAGGGCATCGGGGCCGGCATTGCGATCGAGGCCGCCCGGGAGGGGGCGGACGTCATTATCAACTATTGCAGCGACCGACCAGGCGCGGAAATCACGTTGGCTGAGGTCCAAAAGACTGATCGCAAGGGCATGGTGTTCCAGGCCGACGTCAGCAGGAAAGATGAAGTGGACAAGATGGTGGCCGCCGGAATTCATGAATTTGGTAAGATCGACGTCCTAATTAATAATGCCGGCATCGCGGTGTGGAAACCGTTCCTGGAACTCGACGAAGCGGATTGGGACCGCACAATCGACGTCAATCTCAAGAGCGTTTTCCTATGCAGCCAAGCGGTCGCAAGGCACCTGGTGACCAAGGAACTGCCGGGAAGCATTATCAGCATCTCCTCGATTGCCGCACACGGGGCGCTTGACTGCCTGGTGCCTTACTGTGCTTCAAAGGGCGGGATGACTCTGGTTACCAAGGCTATGGCAACAGAACTTGCACCGTATGGTATCAGGGCAAACGCAGTCGCCGCCGGCACCATAGACATCAAGCGCAACCGCGATACCGATGGGAACTACCCCGACAATTGGCTGCCTTTCATTCCAATGGGACGCGTTGGGACGGTCCAAGACGTGGCCAAGCCGACAATCTTCCTGGCCTCCGACGAGGCGGCCTACATCACCGGACAAACCTTCTGGGTAGACGGCGGCGAAACCTCTTATGTGCCGATGCCAAGAGCGGATTTTGCCAGATAGGAGACCGCATCCGCATGCTGAGACTGTCCGACATCGGCATTCTGGCGGATGACTTGACCGGCGCGTGTGACGTTGCAGCCTGCTTTGCGCCGGTCGCAGGTGCGGTATCCGTACTCGTCAGCGGTAAGGATCGTGACTTCAAGGCCGCACAAAGCCTGGAGGTCATAAACACTCAATCGCGGCCGATGCTCGCCGAAGCCGGTCGGGCTCTATTAAGATTGATGGGGGCGCGGTTGGCGAACAAACCGATACTGTTCAAGAAAATCGATACCGCGCTTCGCGGGGCGGTGGGGGCGGAGCTGGAAGGACTAATCGAGGCAATCGGACCGCGCAGAATTGTGGTAGCACCCGCCCTGCCGCGTATCGGAAGGACCACTCGCGGGGGTATCCAATACGCCAACGGACTGCCGATCCACGAAACGGCGTTTTCGAACGACTCCACCTGGCCGGTGGCCTCGGCCAATATCGCCGAAGTAATCCGCAAGACCGGCAGCGTCCAATTCAACGTCAGGGACGCGGAGACGGACAGCGACTTGCTGCGTATCGTGGACGAATGCCTGGACGGTTCGGACGTCGTATTTGTCGGATCCCTGGGATTGGCCGACGCTCTTTCAACACGGATCGAAAAAGCCGCAGTTGACCGGATGGACATTCGGCGGTCAAGCCGGCCGATGATAGCGTGCGGTAGTCAGTATGGCAGGACCCTGGTGCAGATTGAGACAGCGGCCTCGGACAGCGGCGCTGAGGTGGTCACTTTTGATCCGGGCCGGACATTCAGACCCGAACGTGTGAGCCCGGAAACGGGAAGACCCCTGATCCTTCGAATAGCCGGCCAAAGTAATGAACCGGCTGCACGCCGGCCGTCGGAAATTCTGTCCGGTTTCATCGCGGCGGTCGTTGGGATGATCGAAACGATTCGGCCGGACGGATTGGGCGTCGTCGGTGGCCAGACGGCCTACCATCTGATGAGTCAGTTGGGTGTCAGCAGGCTCACTATTGACGGGCGACTGGATGAGGTCATAGCACATGGCGTGATGGTGGACGGTACAATGGCGGGTTGCCCGATCGCAACAAAAGGCGGTTCCGTCGGCGATAACAACGCTGTGGTACAAATGTTCGAATACCTAATGAATCCGGGAGGCGTGCACTGGTGAAACCTACCGTCGGGATTACAATGGGAGATGCTGCGGGCATAGGGCCGGAGATCATCCTGAAGGCCTTCAGGACGGGCGATCTGTATCAACTCTGCCGCCCGTTGGTGTTGGGCAGCGCAGATACGATGGAGTATTACAAGAAGCTGTTTGGTATAGAAGTGGCGATCAATGCGGCCAACGACCCGTCTGAGGCGGAATACAAAGACGGGCGGCTGGATATTCTCGATCTGGGCCTGGTAGACGTGGCGAATCTGAAGGTGGGTGTGGTTGATCCCGGCCCGGGCAAAGCGGCGGTGGTTTACACCCAGGAAGCCGGCAGGCTGGCCATGTCAGGTACCATCGACGCGATCGTATCAGCGCCCCTGAACAAGGAATCCATGCGTCAGGCGGGCTATCACTTTGAAGGCCAGACGCAAATACTGGCCGAACTGACCGCCTCCAGGCGGTACGGCATGATCCTTCTGCTCGGTGAGGTCCGCGTAATGATGCTGACGACCCACTGCAGTCTTCGCGAGGCCTGCGACGCGGTAACAAAGGAAAAAGTCCTTAGTATGATCGAACTGGCCCACGAGAGCCTGCAGACCTTTGGGATTGCCAAACCCCGCATTGCGGTGGCTGGGTTGAATCCACACGCCGGTGAAGGCGGACTCTTTGGCACAGAGGAGGTGGAGGGTTCTATTCCGGCCATCAAGGCCGCCGCAGCCGAGGGCATTGACGCGGTCGGGCCTGTTCCGGCGGATGTTGTGTTCGTCAAGGCCAGGGACGGACAGTATGACCTCGTGCTGGCGATGTTCCACGACCAGGCAAACATAGCCGCCAAGTTACTGGGATTTGGGCAGGTCGTTACGGTGCTGGCCGGCTTGCCGATCATTCGCACGTCCGTCGGCCACGGTACGGCCTTTGACATTGCCGGGGAGGGCATTGCGGACGAGAAGAATTTCGTCAAGTCCATAGAGGCCGCCGCCGAACTTGCTCGAATGAAAAAGGAAAGAGACTGATGGGAATCATCGACAACTGCCGAGACCTGGCCGAAGAACTGTGCAAATATTCGCGGCTGTGCTACGACCGCCGTCTCGTAGGCGCCGCCGGCGGCAATCTCAGCGTTCGCGCCGACAAGAAGGACGTTTTTCTCGTTACCGCCAGCGGCGTTTCGCTGCGTGATGTCGCCCCCGAAAATATTGTTGTCGTTGACATCGACGGCAATGTCCTAGAAGCACCGGCTGGCCTCAAGCCCTCCAAAGAAATCGGCTTCCATCTGGCGATTTTCAAGGTCCGGCCTCAAACAAACGCTGTGTTACACGTCCATCCCGCCTATTCCACCATTTACGCCAACACACGGAGGGCAATTCCGCCGGCGACCGTTTCCGCAAACCTCAAACTCAAGCAAGGGAGGATTGTTTTGGAGGCCCGGCCGGGTTCGCAGGAACTGTCCGGCAGTATAACAACGGCGGTGCAAGAAGCGTCGCAAGAGGTGACCGTACTGCTGTTGGAACGCCATGGTCTGATTGCCTTCAATTCTTCCCTCTGCAACGCTTTCGATGACGCGGAGTTGGCTGAAGACACTGCAAAGATCGCCTTCATGAGTTCCCACTTGCCGGCCGAGGCAGCGGTATCGACCGGCAGAATTGTTGACCTGACGGCGCCGCTCGATGAAAAAACCCACTGCTATCCGACCGATCCGCCGTTCAAGAAGAACTGGCACATCACGTTTGACAAAAATGGGATGAACCTTTCCAAGTTGGAGATGAGTGCGCACAGCGGAACACACGTAGATGCCCCCCGTCACTTCATCCCCGGAGACATGGACATTGCATCCATGGGAGTGGATCCTTTTATGGGACCCGCGATTGCGCTTGACTGTCCAAAGCAGCCCGGCCAAAACATCCTGCCACTCGACTTTGCCGACTCGGATATCCGGCCGGGAGATATCGTACTGTTTCGCACGGGCTGGGAGGAACGATCCTGTTCCCCGCGTTTCTTTGAGGGCGATTGGCCCGGCCTGAGCGTCGAAGCGGTCGAGGCACTGATCGACAAGAAGGTCAACGCGATCGGCGGCGACATCCCCTCGGCAGACAATCCCAGCGGTTTTCAGGCCGGAGCGGTCGCTCACAAAAAGGCAATGGCCGCGGGCATCCCAATATTTGAAGGACTGGTCAACCTCAAGGAGATCGTCGGAAGACGTTTTT
>JASLZV010000157.1 GCA_030754715.1 Phycisphaerae bacterium | reverse complement strand
GACACAGTCCGCCAAGATGCTTTGCGATTATCTCGCCGGGGCTCTGGATGTTTTTCCATCGCAGCGGTTGGTCCTTGCCGTCCGACGTGACGGGTATGCAATCGCCGCGGCCGAGGCCCTCGACGACCTGCCCGAACGGCGTGATTAGTTCGCCTTCGATAGACCCTCCGCCGGCATCGGCGTTGACAAGGAGTTCGCTGCCGGAATCGAGTTTTTCCTCGGTCGCGAAGCCCAGGGGTTTGGTAAGCATCCAGCCGCCGTGAGAGTCGGCCTCCAGCGATACCCAGTGGTCCTCCGGCATCTTGGCAAGCATGCCCGCGCCGATGTGCTGCGCCGATTTATGCTTGTCCCACAGTTCCCTGACGTGCCACCAGGAATGCAACTGCTTTTGTGCGCTGTAGTAGATGTACGTTTCGCCGTCTCTGACGATGGGATTGTGGCAGGGATAAGCACTACCGTAATCCTGCGAGCCTTCGGGGCCCCAGGAAACGACTTCGCTGCGCGGGATCGGGCGATGCCAACTGCGGCCGTCGCGGCTGCAGGCTAATTGCATCCCCACGTGCCCCAGGACGGTATTGGGATAGTCGGGCGAGCGGTTAAAACTTTCGTAGGTTTCACTGATGGGGTCTGTGTACTGAGTGCAGACCATCCCCAGGAAGAAATCTTCGTACCGGAACGGTGCCATGTAATAGAAGTTGTACAATTCCGGCGGGTCGTGCTCGTCCCCCGGGACCAGGACGCGGCCCTTGTCTTCCCAAGTCACCAGGTCGTAACTCTCGTACAGCGAGATATCTCGCGGGAGGTTGGGTACTCTGCGAGTGAACAGGAGATACTTCCTCCGATCGGAGTCGTAGATTAGGTTAAAGCAGGCGTCACTGATTCCGCGCAGAACCGGGTTTACGTGCGCCGGCCGCTCCCAACGAATCCCGTCGGATGAATAGGCAAGGTTCAAGGGGACGTGGAATCGCGCCCAGGTCATTTCCGTGCTGGCGAGGTAGAAAATCATCTTGTAGCGGCGCTCGGGTATGTCGCTTGGGTCCTTGATGATCGCCGGAGTAACATCGAAGGCCGGGGTGAGGTAATTGTTCTTCTTCGATCCGTTGACTTCGATAATCCCCAGTTCGGGCCTTTCGAAGTTTATCCCGTCGCGGCTGGTCGCGTAGGCAAGTTTTCTCGGTCCGTCGGCAAGTTCGCCGCCATACGTCATCACCGTATACCACATCTTGAAGAGGTTCTCCTCTTCGTCGTAGATCATGTTCATGCCGTTGAAGGAGTCGTTCTTTCCGTTCCAGGGGGCGTCTGTAAGGATAACCGGCTCGGGACGCTTGACTGCCTGGTTGACGCTGCGCTGAAGTCCGCCCATCTCAAGAATATGGGCGTCGTCGATTACGAGATACCTCTTCCGGTGCGTGGGGGTCTGCATGGTCGAACTCCTGTGCAAGTTTGTGTGATATTCACTTCATGTGTTATGCCGGGGCGGTCAGGGCAACCTGCCTTATGTCCCATGGGCGCAGGGGCACCAAAGCGCCCCGGTCACGAATTTCCAGATCAGCCATCTTATTCCCGCACAAGTCGGTCAGGACGGCCTGGCCGATGCCGCAAAAAGCGTTGATTACCGCTGATATTTCCTGCCCGGTTGTGTTGGCCAGGCGCAGCAAAAAACGGCCGTCCACGTAGCGGCAGGAGGTGATTTCCACATCGGTTGAATCGACGGAGAAGAAAGACACGCATGCATCGTCAGACCGGTTTTCGTTTGTCGCGGCCTTGCGGGCAACCTTTTCGGCGAACAGGGGCGACGTCCAGGCCCGCGCTTGGATCACTGGGTTTCCGCGTGGAAAACCGACGGCGTAAGCGAATTCTCGCGCTCGTTCCTGCTCGTAGAGGAGTATATTACCGATCTCGTTGTTGCTGCAGCGATAGAACTGGTTGCCGTGATTGACAAAAAGCACGTCCGCCGCATCGCCTCGGGCAACCAGGAGGTTGTTGCTGAAAACCCGTTCTTTTTCGGCTGGTTCAAGGACGTTGAAGTAACACCGCATCAGCGCGGACGACCGGTCCGCCGGCCAGAATCGCACGCCAAGGTGATTGATCCACTGGTCTCCGCGAATCTGGGGGCATCGGACAACATGTTCCTGGAATCCAAGGAGTGATTGGCCGGCGTCCAGCGATATCCTGCTGCGGATTCGGGCTGTGTTGCCTCGCTTTGCGCCCACCTCGATATCGAACTCCAGGGTCCCGCGGATGGGCCCGGCAGCGGTGAGCCTGGCCCGGCGACATTCCTGGCGGTCATCGTCAGCGAGGTAGAGGCCATGAGCCCCGTCGGCCAGCAGGTCCCGGCCGTCTGATTTGCGGACCAACCGTTTGACGGTCCCCCGCGACAAGTCGAATTCAGCTCGCAGAAGGGCGTTTTCCAGATAGTCTTGGCCGACCGCCAACTCTGGCCGGCTGGGCGTGGCCGCCGAATCGCTGCCTTCATGGTGTTCGAGAACGACGTACCCGTTTGTCGGCAGCGAGAGCAGGACAAGCAGGTCGCGGCCGACTTCTTGTGCTGCAACGGTTTTTCCGCACATCGCCAGGGATTTTTTGCCGGCGCCTTTGATTCTGACAATCTTAGTACCTGCCGGCCCGGGGTTATAAACGACGTATCGATCGCCATCGGCCGACGGCCGAACGAGCCGGCGCAGGTTGCGTCTGATCGACTTCCGGGCGATCTTTTCGGCATCGGTCAGATCGTCTTCGGCCCGCTCGACCACCAGTTTGGAGTTCCATGGGCCGCAATAATCGGCGACGAGCTGAAGCCCACGTCCCGTCTGGATGGCGGCTGGGGTGGTAACACCCCCCAGAAAGTTGCCCGCCTGACGGAAGGGCACCATATAGGGATCGTGGCCCTGATAGACCATCAGCGGGTCCCAACTCCAGGCTTGATCAGCCTTGGCCGGGCAGGCCTGTGCCTTTGTCACTGATTCGATCATCTCGGCGGCGATGAACAGGTTCGAAGCCGACATTGATCGCACGCACGCTGTGTTGTTATTTCCAGCGTATGTTCGGTTCGACGAGTCGAAAGACCCTATCTCCAGGAAACATGCCTGACAGTCGAAATCATCCATGTCAAAGCGATACTCACGAGGCGGTTTGGCGCTTTTGTCTGAGAAATACTCGCTCCACGTATAGAAGCGTCCGAAAACCGGGGCATAGTGGCATATTCGAGCGAGTTCCTCGCGGAACGGGCGATAATAACTGATATCGCCGAGCCCGCTGAAGACGGCAAAGTCGAGGTGAGTTTGTCGTTGGCCGTAAATCTTCAAGTGCAGATTGTTGTACGTGACAGCGTTTAGGTCTTCGGATTTGTAGGGATGCGAGGGCAGCGTCTCTATCTGATCGCCGTTGGGCGCAACCCAGGTAATGCGTTTGTCCGTGAGCGTCGGGGCATCGCCCTGGTTTTGCACACGCAGGACCGCTGCGGTGTAGCCCTGCTGGGCCAGGATCGAAGCCGTCTGGGGAACGAATCCGAATTCCTGTGAGGCATAAACTGCCGGCCTGCGGCCAAGGACCTCCTCGAAGGCTGCGTTCCCGTCGGTGAATTGGCGGATCTGGCTCTCCAGGGTGAAAAATGGGGGGTAAGACTGGTTCATCGTTCCGTTTACGAACTCCACCAAGCCCGCTTTCTGGGCCGCCTTCAACCGTCCAAAGAGGCGCGGAAAACGCAGGGCGAGGTGCCTGAGAGATTCGGCCGCAAAATCGATGTTGAGCCGGTAAGATCGTTTCTCCACCCAATCAAGATGCTTCTGCAGGACATCGCCGGGATGTTGAGGCCAGTCGAACTCGAAGTATCCCACGTCGCGGAACAATCCGGCCCCATGCAGTGAATCGGTGAAAACTGCGGGATGCGGCTGCAACTTGCGGTTTTCTTTCTCGAGTAGCCCGAAGGCCGATCCAAGCAACGAAACGGCGCTTTGGGTGTCTCCGGCAGCCAGGCTCTCGGCCGCGTCAATCGCGCGGCGGCCGGCCGGGGCCGGGGCGACCGTACTTGTGCCGCAGCATCTTTCCAGTTCAAGAATTGTCAAATAGGCGTATCCGAAAGCGTGGAAGTCGCGACGTAAATCCGGATTCGATCGGAGGATTTTCTCCTGGTCGGGCGAAAAGGGCGTTTGCGTCATCAGCGATACGAGTCTGGCAAACAACGACGCGAAGTCCAGCAGCACCTGATCGAGATACGGCACGTTGATGTAGTTGACAACCGAGGCAAGCGGATTACCCGCAAAAATCCCCAGGCGGTCAAGCAGCATCAGGCCCGGGTTGTCGCCGATTGTCGAAAGAACCTTCCCCTTGTCCGGGTCGAGCAGGAAGAAGGGTTCGCGGTCCGCGTAGTGATACGTTCGTCCGGCCAGGGGGCCGAGGTCCCACCGTTCCTTTAGGGACGCCAGGGATTCCGGAGCGTCGCCGAATCGGTCGAGTTCCCCCATCCGGTTGAATAGCGCCGCATCCGGTCTGTTGAGCACGGACCACCCGCCGGCGTTCAACACATCGGCCAAAGTCTGGCGGTCTTCGGCCGGCGTGGGGTGGGCGTACAGCAGCATCGACTCGGCCGGACAATCGACTGCCTCACCGGCCAATCGCATCGCCGGGGGTTCTTTCGTTCTGGTGAGGATAAACGGGTCCCACAACAAGGTGTAGAGATACTGACTGGCCGTGGTCAGATATCGTCCGGTCCCGCAGGGATACTCAATTTTGTTGACCTCTAGGGTCTCAGCGGTGATTACGGGTTGCATTGTTGCCTTTCTTTGGCTGCGAGCGTGGGGTGGTGTGGTTTGTCGGAAAGGTGTCCTCAACGGTTTGGTGTGCTTGACCGCAGCCTACGGCAGACCGCAAAGCCACCGGCTTTCGTCCGCAAAATATCCGCTGACGACGTAATGTCAACATCCAAAGCTGGAAAGATGATAAGAATTTGTATTTTCTTTGGCTGGGGTGTCAAGGAAGGCAGAGGGCTGCGAGATGGAGACTTGGTCCCTGTGAAGGATATCGAGGGTCGTCAGGACCCGAATTCGTATAGGGCGTTTTCTCCCAGACCACGTGGAAGTCCATGAAAAGGACATGGCCCTTGCCGGGCTCATGCCGGTCGGTGTATCAAGGCGCCGTGCTACCGGTTCCTCCGCTGCGAGTCCGCACTGCATGTGTGCTTTTATTATGGTTTATGGATAGACTATAGAAACTAAAGGAGCCGTATCATGATAACTGAAGGATTCGTATATCGAATTGGTGATGTGGACAAGGTCAGTGCCGGGGGATCACGTTGCGTCGTGCTGTCCACAGGGGAACTG
>JASLZV010000156.1 GCA_030754715.1 Phycisphaerae bacterium | reverse complement strand
GCGCGACGGGCTGGTCGTGCCGGTGATCCACAACGCGGATCGTTCGAGCCTGATGGAAATCGCCCGCCAACGAGCCAGTTTGGTGCAAAAGGCACGATCGGGCAGCCTCGAGGCGGACGATGTGACGGGGGGCACTTTCACGATCACAAATCTGGGGATGTATCCGGTGGATCACTTCCAGGCCATCATCAACGCGCCTCAGGCGGCCATCCTGTCGATAGGCAGAACCCGCCAGGAGCCCGTCGTCGCTGACGGTGCGATTGTGGCCCGGGACGTGATCGGGCTGGGCTTTACTTTCGACCATCGCGTGGGCAACGGAGCCGAGGCGGGGAAGTTCTTGGCCCTGTTGGTCAAGCGACTGACCAAGCCGGGCATCGGCCAGGAATGACCAGTGCCGGTGTCCTTAAACGAGCGGACAAAAGAATTCGCACCGGCCGTTGCGTTCGCCGACAATGTAGGATATCTAAATAGCTTGCAAGTCGGCCGCCGAACACGGCAGCCCGTAAGAACCGCTCTTACCAACGTCAGGAGCAGCATATGCCAATCAAGAAAGACAGGCTTAAGTGGATATATGAACGCATGTGTCTGATCCGCAAGTTCGAGGATCATGTGCACGATGAGTTTGCCGCCGGCGCCATTGCCGGTTTCGTACATCTCTACGCCGGTGAAGAAGCCATCGCTGTGGGAACAATGGCAAATCTTCGTGACGACGACTCCATCACCAGCACGCATCGCGGTCACGGACACTGCATCGCCAAGGGTGTGGATATCAATGCCATGCTGGCGGAGATCTACGGCAAGGCAACCGGCGCGTGCAAAGGCAAGGGCGGTTCCATGCACATCGCCGACATGACCAAGGGAATGTTGGGGGCAAACGGCATCGTCGGCGCCGGGCCGCCGCTGGCCTGCGGAGCGGCGCTTGCGGCCAAGTTGCGCGGGACCGACCAGGTGACGGCATGCTTTTTCGGCGACGGCGCTTCCAACCAGGGAACCTTCCACGAGTCACTGAACCTGGCGTCCATCTGGGACCTGCCGATAGTCTTTGTTGCCGAGAACAACGTCTACGCCGAAACCACCTCCACGGACTACTCCATGCGCGTGCCCAACATCGCCGACCGGGCGGTTGCCTACGGCATTCCCGGCGTGGTCGTTGACGGAATGGACGTCTTTGCGGTGTATGACGCCGCCGCCGAGGCTGTCGCCCGCGCCCGGAAGGGCAAGGGACCAACACTCCTGGAAGGCAAAACCTACCGTTACTACGGCCACTTCGAAGGCGACACGATCTTGTATCGCACCAAGCAGGAGGAACAGTCCTACAAGGACCGCGACCCGATCCTGCAATTCCACAAGCGCGTGTTGGAGGAGGGGCTTCTTTCAGAAGACCAACTCGCGAAGATTGATCAGCAGACCGACACAACGCTGAAAAAAGCCAAGATCTTCGCAGCCGCCAGCCCGTTTCCCGAGCCGCAAGAGTGTTTAGAAGACGTCTACGTCAAATACCCCTAGACTATACATGGGACAGTTTCCTGCCCAGCGTCCCAAATTGAAAGAAATGCTATGCCTGAACGTGAAATAACCTACCGAGAAGCAATCAACGAAGCCTTTGTCCAGGAAATGCAACGGGACCCCAACGTGATTTTGTTGGGGGAGGACATCGCCGGCGCGCCCGGCCGCGACGATCCCGACATGCTCGACGCCTGGGGTGGCGTCTTCGGTATGACCAAGGGGCTGGTGGGAAAGTTCGGATCACAGCGCATGCTGGATACGCCTATCAGCGAGTCGGCCTTCATCGGCGCGGCCGTCGGCGCGGCAGCCTCGGGGATGCGCCCCGTGGTCGAGTTGATGTTCGTGGGATTCTGCGGCGTGTGCCTCGACCAGATCGTCAACCAGGGGGCTAAGTTGCGATACATGTTCGGAGGCCGCGCCAAGGTGCCCGTAACCGTCCGCACCACGATAGGGGCCGGGCTGGGGGCCGCCGCGCAGCACTCCGACTGCCTCTATTCAATCTTCACCCACTACCCCGGCCTCAAGTGCGTCCTGCCTGCCACCCCCGCCGATGCCAAGGGCCTGCTTGCCGCGGCCATTCGTGACGACGACCCGGTGATCTACTTTGAGAACAAGGTCCTCTACGAGACCAAAGGCCCTGTCCCCGAAGGCGAGCACGTCGTGGAAATCGGCAAGGCCAACATCGTGCGCCAAGGGACCGACGTGACCGTCGTGGCCCTGTCGCGCATGGTCAATGTCGCACTGGAGGCCGCTGATATCCTGAACAAAGAAGGCATCAGCATCGAAATCGTCGATCCACGCACAATTTCGCCTTTGGATGAGCAGACCATACTGGATTCAGTACGCAAGACCGAGCGACTGGTCGTGGTCGATGAGGACCACCCCCGATGCTCGATGGCCACCGACATCATCGCGTTGGTAGCCACAAAGGCCTTCGAGTATCTCGACGCGCCGGCCCGGATGGTCACCCCGCCACATACGCCTGTACCGTTCAGCCCGGTTCTGGAGAAATTCTACGTCCCGGACGCGCAACGGATAGTCAAGGCGGTCATGGCTGTTGTGCCCCAAAAACGCTAGTCTGTTCGTTATCGGCGAGACTGACAATATGACGGGAAGATGATTAAAGCAGAGTTGACCCCAGCCCGGGAGCGAATCCGTAAGGAATCTGCCGCGACAATTCGCCTGCGGCATCCGGCTTTTGGGATGCACTTGTACAAACGACCGGTTATGGCAGGTGCACGCACGTTGGGGTACGCGCCGAGACGCCAATTACGAGGAGTAACTTATGGACAAGAACAAAAAGCAGGCCTTTCACCTTCGTGAACTGGAGAAGTCCTTTCCTTACTCCCAGGCGGTGAAGGTTGGCAAGACGCTATATCTTTCCGGATCGGTCAGTTGGGACCAGGACGGCCAGGTCGTTGCCGCGGGTGACATGAAGGCTCAGATGCGCAATGCGTACGAGGATATCCGCAAGACGCTTGACGCGCACGGAGCAACGTCTGATAGCATTGTCAAAGAGACCGTTTACACGAAGGACATAGACGCCGCTGTCGAGGCGGCCGACGTCCGCCGTGAGTTCTACGGAGATTCTACCCCGCCGGCGTCCACGTGGGTTCAGATTTCTCGCCTGGTGCATCCGGAACTCCTGATCGAAGTGGAGGTCGTTGCCCAACTGCCGTAAAGCCCGGTCGCACTGTTGCGAAAACGACTGGTCGGCGGACCGGCAATTGGATTGCCTCTTCCGCCCCGCCGGTTTGCTCAAGGCCGCCTTCCGTTTGCTCTTCTGCCATTCGTGATTGTTAACTCCCCGCCGATGGTGTCTAAAGAGTTGGAGCGGATGGTTGTAAGATACATCAATGCACGGCGAGGTTTGAAAGATACCGCACAAGAGCGATAAGAAGATGATCGTACTTGTCAATCCCCGGTACCGGATATCGTTTCAGCCGCCCTTGGGACCGGCGTATCTGGCGGCATATCTCAAAAAGCACGGATGCGACGATGTGCTGATTATTGACACCACGTTCGAGGACCTCGATGAACGCCTTGCCCGGATCACCCGGCCCAGCCTCTTCGGCTTATACATAATGACGCCATATCTGTCGGGGGCGTCCTGGACCATCAGATGCCTCAAAGAGAAGTTTCCCGGCGTGGTCATCGTGGCCGGCGGCCCGCATCCGACGGTGCAGCCCGATGACGTCATCACGCGGCTGGGCGTCGACGTCTGCGTCCGAGGAGAGGCCGAGCAGACGTTCCTGGAACTCGTTAAGGCAACTCAAAACGCCGCGGACCTGTCGCGGATCCGCGGAATTTCCTACATGGACCCGGCCGGAAGCAAGCTGGTGCACACTCCCCGGCGAGAGCCGATTGCAAATCTGGACGATCTGCCGTTTCCCGCACGGGGCCTGCTGCCGATGGCCCGATACCTGCGGGGGGGGACGCAGAAAACGTTCTCATACAAAAACATTTGCGCCACCACAATGATAGCCTCCCGAGGGTGTCCGTTTGGATGCACTTACTGCAAGCCGGCCCTCGACCTGATATTCGGCAAAGGCGTGCGTTATAGGTCGGTGGCCAACGTGGCCGAGGAAATCTCGCAGTTGATATGTGACTACTCGGTCCGGGGCATCTTCTTTGTCGACGACACCTTCACCTGCCGCAAGAATTTTACCATGGAATTCTGCGATGAAGTGCTTCGTAGGAGATTTGACGTACAATTCGCGATCAATTCGAGGGTAGACACGATAGACGAACAGATGCTGGCCGCCCTTAAGAAGGCCGGCGTTGTGACGATCATGTACGGGATCGAATCCGGCAGTCAGACGGTGCTGGACAATCTCAAGAAGGGCATCACCGTGGAACAAATTCGCGATACGGTGACGGCCACCAAAAACAAGGGTATCAACGTCTATGGGTATTTCATGATAGGGAGTCCCGATGAGTCGGCCTCTTCGTTAAAGGAGACGTTTGACCTCGTCAGGACACTGCCTTTCGATGAGGTGCAGTTCAGCATGGCTGCGCCGTATGCCGGGACGCACCTTCATGATGAGGCGATGTCGGCTGGGCTTGTGGAATATCCGGCGGCCATAGAGGCCGGGGGATATTTCTCATCTGTTGTGATGAAATCGAGGCACCTGTCGGGCGGGAAGATAAGAAAATTCCACAGGCGTCTTGACCTGTACGCAAAATACAAGTCCCTGAAGAACCTGCTGCTGCGACACCCGCTTGCAATTCCGCATCTTCTCTTGAACAGGGTTTTTTCCATGCAGCCCGGACGATCCAGACGGGCCAGGCGGCAGCTGCGCTTATGATGCCGGCTCCGGGGGTATTGGCCTTGGGCTTGTGCCTCCCCACAAACCGTCCTGCTTGAATTATAAGAGTCCCTGACAAAATGAAACGCTGCACAGAGGCCGAGCGATTTGTCGGCTCCTAAGGAGCCCGAAGCAGGCAACCCCCTGCCGCTTGTCGATGCAGCTCGACGCCGCCAGACGGCAAAGGCCCGGCCAGTCCTGCCGCATGTACTTGATCGCCATGGGCGAAAACATCGTCTCAGCCGAGTCGAACAGGGCCTTTTGTCGCGGATCGACGGCGTATCTCGTCTTATCGTTAACCTCCCTGCTAACGATACTTACGATACTTACGATAAACCAAATCCTACAGGAGCCACCAGAGAAATGCAAGCAAAAAATAAGATAAGACTAGAAATAATCGTGCCTTACATCGGATCATCACACCCGGCGAGTTCTGAGGGAGGCGTCAGTGTTGTAATTTTGAGAAAAAAGGGAACTACCTGACCCTTCTTCTTCTCATTAACGTTAATCCACCTAATGACAACAATACCAAACTGCACG
>JASLZV010000155.1 GCA_030754715.1 Phycisphaerae bacterium | reverse complement strand
AAGCCATTCTTGGCCTCCTGGTAGGCTAACTGGACCAGAGCTTCAATCACCCCCGCGACGTCCTTCTTGGTCATGTCCGTCACTTCGGACAGCCTCGTCAAGGTCTGGGACTTCGTCAGTGCATCTGCCATAGTGTGCTCCTTGTACCTGTTGACCGCTGGTCAAGACCTGTGAAAACGACCCTGGGGCAGTACTGCCGTCGCCATCCCAGATCGGGCTCCGCCCCGTCCGTTCGGGTCACGCGACCCAGTTTCTGATACTATGTTGCACCACCGCCTATCGACACGTCAAGCCGAAAAACCCAAGAAAATCGACAAAAATCGATTCGTCGCAACACATGCGTTGCGGCGCAGGGCGGACCACACGACAACTGTTTGTCCGACGGGCGAGGCGCAGGGCCCCGGAGACGGCTTTGCTGTAACGGCTGGTAATCTTCCACCTCTGACGGCCGGTCTGTACTATAATGGTTGACCGGCGTGGCCATCATCGCCGATAGATTGGCCGGCGAGCGGCCCGCAGAAATCAGGAGAGACGAGTGAAACGAATTGCATCTCGCTACTGGGCAGTGCTTGTGCTGCCGGCTGTGGTGGGCCTTTCGACGCGATTGGCGTCAGCCTTGCCACCGGATGTGGAAGCGGTTTCGTCAACCAGGCCGGCCTCCCAGCCGGTTGTGCAGCGCGATGGCCCCAATGTTCCGCAAAGGCGTCGGATCGCCATCGCTCCGCTGAAGAACCTGCGCTCTCAGAAGGACATCGACTGGATCGGCACGGCGGCGGCCGAAATGCTCGCCACCAAACTCGCCGGCGTGCCCGGCTTGGCGGCCGTGGAACGCGCCCAGATCAAGCAGGTGATCGAAGAACACAGCTTCCAGCAACTGGACCTCAGCGATCCCAAGACGGCGGTCAAACTCGGCGGGTTCGTAGGTGCGGAAAGGATGCTCATCGGGACATACGTCCAAGATGGTTCGACTATCCTGTTCAACGTACGGGTGGTGGACGTCAAGAGCGGCTTGATCCTCACCACAGCGGCGTTGAAGACGTCCCGAGACAATCTTCTGGAGGCTTTCTTCCAATTGGCCGACGCGGTGATCCGGTCTTTTAACAAGAAGGTCGTGGTCGTCCGCGAGCGGCCCGAGGTCACCGAGGCCGCGGAAGAAGAACACATCAGGCTCACCGAAGCGCAGCGCAAGAGGCTTCGCGACTGGCGGACGGCCCGGCCGACCGAGACGATAACCCACCTTCGAACCAGGGGGATGGCCCTTGCCCGAGATGGGTGTTTCGAGCAGGCATTGTTGAAGTTCCGCCAGGCGGCGATGCTGTCGCCGAAGAATAACGACATCGCCTGTTCGGTAAGACTGCTGAGCGAATACGTCTTGCTGAAAGGTCGCATGACGGCCGAACGAGCCGACGAGTTCGACCGTGCCGTCGTCCGCGCCAAACGCTGCCTTATGGTCGAACTTCATCTGGAGGACCCGGCCAACAGCGACCTGGCGGAAAGACTCCGCGAAAAGTTAAAGGAGGCGGTCTCGAACCACAACGACATCGGTTCGGTCAGCGACCTGTGGGAGGTGTCGGCGGAAAAGGCAGAGAAACTTCGCGAAAAGACGCTCACGGCCATGGACAAGTCCACAGAGACGATCCGCAAAGTCCTGGAAATTCTCAAGGACGACAAGAGCGTTTATGCCGAGACGTTCGGCAAGTTGGTCGAGTCGTTTGTGGAACAGAAGAAGGCTTATTACCAGGCGTGGGCGGGGGTGGACCTGGAGACGCCGGCGGAACGGCGGCAGGCGGCCGGGAAGCTCTGGGCCATGGAATACGACATGGCCGAAGCGCTGGGCGACCTGGAGGCGATGACCAGCAAGAACCCGTGGCGGATTGCCTTGTCGCAGGCCTGGCTGGCAAAGGAACTGTGCGATGACGCGGACAGCGTCACACAGCAGGATTGGTGTCGCAGCGTGGCGGGACTGGTGGGCATCCGGGCCAAGCAGGCCGTTGAAAAGGGCGATTGGTCCGAGGCGTTGGGGGCATACTCGGGACTGTCGAAACTGTACCCCGGCGACGTGAAGTTGCGCCGGGAGGTCAAGATCGCCCGCCGGCGCGCACGGGTTTTGAACATGTACGGCAACAAGCATATCGAGGATGAGGGCGACCAGAGCGACGAGGAAGACGGGATGTTCTGGAAGGAGATGGTGGCCGGGGCGGACGCCGACCTGGTGGAAAAAGTGATCGCTCAGTTGAACAAGCACGTCTCTCCGGTGGACTACCGCGAAATGGCCAACGGTGCGCTGGGGGCGGTGAAGATACTGGCCGAGATGCCGAAGGCACCGGCGATTTTTACGAAACTCAAGGACAAGGAACCGGCCAACAGTGAGTTGGAGGCATGGAAGATACTGGCCGGGATACCGGAGGCGGCGGCGAGTTTTCCGAAACTCAAGGACAAGACAAAGCGAGACGATTTCCTGAAGGCGATCGACGCGAGGCTGGCGGAGATTGCCGGTCGGGAACGCGTGGCGCAGATAGACCTGAAGCTTGCCCTTGAAGGCGTTCTGAGTGCGTCGGAGAAGACCGTGGAGATTCCCATCGACGTACTGGCGGTGGAGTTTACCGGCGGTATGCTTGACGGTCTCGACCAGTTCAGTTCAATGGTCTGGCCGTACGACGTCCAGGAGTTCCAGAAGCATATTCGCGGCAGTTTCATTGGTGTGGGAATTCAGATTCGCAAGGAACCCAAGGAGCCTCTCCGCGTGGTGACGCCGCTGGACGACACACCCGCTTCCCGGGCGGGCATCAAGCGCGGCGACCTGATCGTCGCCGTGGACGAACGCGAAACCAAGGACCTGCACATCAGCAGACTGATAAAGATGATCATGGGGGAGCCGAACACAAAAGTAGTGCTGCGTATCAGGCGAGAGGGCCGGCTCAAGCCGTTTAAGGTTGAGATTATCCGCCAGCAGATCAAGATCGAGACCGTCAAGGGCTGGCGTCGAGGCGGCGGCGGTAAATGGGACTACATGCTCGACCGCTCCCGGCGGGTAGGCTACGTTCGCGTGACACAGTTCAGCGACAAGACCACCGCGGACCTGCGCAAGGCGCTGGAGTCGCTGCGAAAGGCCGGTGTAAAGTCGCTGGTGCTGGACCTGCGTTCCAATCCCGGGGGGCGGCTGGACTCGGCCATCGAAATCGCCGACGAGTTCCTCGCCGCCGGTCGGATCGTTTCGACCGGACGCAGCGCCAAGAAGCTCCTGGCTTCCTGGTCTGCGGGGCGCAAGGGGAACTACCAGGAGGGAAACCTGGTGGTGCTGATCAATAAACACAGCGCCTCTGCGGCAGAGATCGTATCCGGGGCGATTCAGGACCTGCACCGCGGGATCCTCATCGGGCAGCGAAGTTTTGGTAAGGGGAGCGTTCAGAAGGTCTACCACCTGCGAGTGGCCCGGGTGGGAGGCAAAACCAGACCGGTGGCCTCGCTGAAACTCACCACCGCCTACTACTACCTGCCGTCGCAGCGGCGGCTGCACCGAAAGCCCGGCGCCACCACCTGGGGGGTGGACCCTGGGATATGGGTACCTCTGACCCCAAGACAGATCAACCACTGGCTCGATATTCGCCGGAAGACGGACCTCCTACAGGAAAACAACCCGGACCAACTGGCCGACGAACTGGACGAGCAGATAGAAGCAGACTTGCAACTCAACACGGCCCTGCTGTTGCTGCGGCTGATGGAACTCCAGGAAACCCGCGCCGGGGCGATGCGGAAAGCGGCCTGAGCTTGAATTGGATTCGGCAAACAGAACGGCAGTGGCCTTGCCGCCGTCGGCGAGAGGCTATTCCTGGTCTTTCTTTTTGCTTTCGGAGGCAAGGGCTTCCAGAGCCGATATGGGGTCAACCTCTTCGCCCTGGCCTCCCTGGGCCCCACCGGCCATCGCTGAAAGGGTGTCATGCTCGCCACCCTCGGCAAGTGCGAGCACCTCTACCTCGGCCTCGGCGGGCTGGTCGCCCGTGGGAAGTTTCCGCCCGCGCGTTTCGACGGGGAGGATCTCTTTCGGCACGCCGTCAACCTGGAGGGTAAAGATGATCGGCCCGACCATCAAGCGGTCACCGGGCGACAAGCCGGTCTCGCTGACCCGCTGGTTGTTCACGTACGTGCCATTACTCGAGTTGAGGTCCTTGACCCTGAGGCGGTCCTGGTCGAGATGGATTTCACAATGACGTCGCGAGACGATTTCCAGAGGGATTCGAAGATCGCAGTCCCCGCCCCGCCCCATCACTGTAACGTCCTTCGCCAGCGGGAAAACCTTTTGCTGGCCGTTCGGTTTAAATATCACGAGTTTAGCGTCCATATGGTGCCTCTTTACATTTTGCCAACATACATGGAAGGCCGCGGCGCCAAGCATCGCGTGCACCAGCACGACCCGTATTGTATGATGCCAGGCCGCACGTGCAAGGACAAATGGACAAAAGAGTTGATGGCCGTCAAGACTCCGAGGCATCTGGCCTTCCGGAGGCGCAGCGCCGCGGCCGGGCGGGGGCACTGTACATCCACGTGCCATTTTGCCTCCGTAAGTGCCGCTACTGCAATTTCTTCTCGCTGGCCGACCGGGGCGATCTGACTGGAGGGTATCTACAGGCCCTCATCGCCGAACTGCATTGCAAGGCCACCTGGCTGGCCGAGCCACTGGCCAGCGTGTTTGTGGGTGGGGGCACGCCCACGGCCCTGGAGTGCGAATTGCTGAAGGTTCTCCTGGAAGCCGTCCGGCCATACGTCAACCGGAGCACCGAATTCAGCGTCGAGGCCAACCCCGGCACGGTCGGCGCGGGCACGGTCGATTTGCTGTCGCGAGCAGGCGTCAACCGCGTTAACCTCGGCGTGCAGTCATTCGATGCCGGCGAACTGGCGACGCTGGGCAGAACGCACACCACCAAGCAGGTGCGCAGCGCCTGGGGCGCGCTGCGGCATGGGGGTATAGCCACAGTCGGTATGGATCTGATCTACGGCATTTCGGGACAGACGTTGGATTCTTGGGGGTCCTCGCTGAGCCAGGCATTGGAACTCGGACCCGATCATCTCAGTTGCTATGCCCTGACGCTGGAGGAGCACACGCCGCTGGACGATGACGTCCGGGCCGGCCGGCTGGCGGCAGCCGACGAATCCCTGCAGAAGGAATGCTACTACGCCGCAATCGACCGCGCCGCCGGGGCGGGCCTGGAGCACTATGAGATTTCGAACTTTGCCTCGCCGGGCAGACAGTGCAAGCACAACCTGACGTATTGGCACAATCTTCCCTACGTGGGTCTCGGGCCCGCGGCAGCGAGTTACCTGGACGGCGTGCGCCAAACCAATCGCCCCGGCATCGAA
>JASLZV010000154.1:5107-5366 GCA_030754715.1 Phycisphaerae bacterium | reverse complement strand
ACGGCTATCGTACGCAGGTGTATCACCACCACCGGACGCCGGGAGAGCCCGAGCATCTGGGCGTGCTGTACCTGCACGGAATCCAATCCCACCCGGGATGGTTCTTCGCCTCGGCGGACCACCTGGGGCAGTGCGGATACGAGGTGTTCCAGGTGACGCGCCGCGGAAGCGGAGCCAATCGCATCGCGCGTGGTCACGCGCGATCGGCGCAACAACTCCTGCAAGACGTGGAGGTTGCCGCCGAGTATGTCCTGTCCAG
>JASLZV010000154.1:0-5097 GCA_030754715.1 Phycisphaerae bacterium | reverse complement strand
TGGGGTGGGAAACTGGCGGGGTCATACGCAGCCTGGACACAGCATCGCCGCCGGATCGCCTCGCTAACGCTGATTGCTCCGGGCATCGTGCCGAAGGTGGATGTTTCGCCGGCCACAAAATTGGGTGTCGCTATGTGCCTCCTGGCGCTAGGCCGCAAAGGATTCGCCATTCCGCTTAACGAGCCGCAGTTGTTCACCGACAACGAACCGATGCGTGAATTTCTTCGTCGCGATCCGCTGCGACTGCGTCGAGCCAGCGCGAGGTTCCTCTACGCCAGCCGCTGCCTGGACAGGCTGCTTACACGCGCACCCGAAGGTGTATTGCGGATGCCTGTCACGCTGATCCAGGCGACCTGTGATCGCATCATGGACAACGAGGCGACCGCGCAAGTTGTGATGCGTTTGACTGGCGGGCGGGCCGATGTTCATGAACTACCGGGTGCACATACGCTGGAGTTCGAACCCGATCCGGCCAGGTTCTTTGATGTGCTCCTCGCGGCTTGCCGCCGGAGGAACAGTTGAGGTGGGTGATGATATGGGCTCAGCCCGGATTCGGCGGTGAACACGTTCCTGGCCCGGCGCATGTGACTGTATTGATCCGGCAGTGGAGGGTGTAACTATCTGTCAATTACTGGGGGTTAGCCGGTCATGTGCAGCCAAGCACGGATGCGGTCGCCCGGGCTGCTACCAATTGCAGGGAAAAGCCGATATTGAAATTTCAGCGTGTTTGTCGATAATACATGGTGTGGTTACAGGAGTAGCCCACGGAATCCTTGGACCGTCTAGCCACGGACATCTGGGCTCAACATGAAAGACAAGAGAAGGATAACGACTGTTCTTCAGGTGGCAGCGGTTTGGGTCCTGGGCCTTCTGGCCGCCAATATTCTTCTTGCCGACCCTGCGGGTGACTACGAACTGCTCTTCGGCGAAGAGGCTATCAGAGTAACAGCGACGAGCGATACGGCGGACGACGCCGTCTTTGCCAGGAAACTCTTGCGTGCGGCCGGGGATGTGCCGGACTCTCCGGCGTTTCAGATACTGCTTTACGACAAGACGTACGAATTTGCCCTGAGGGATGCTTCAGGCTATTCCGACGCGCTTGAAGCGGTCAAGAGTCTTGAAAAGGCGGTTCCGAGCAGAAGATCTGATTTGCAGCGTATGAAGTTCAGGGTTCTCCAACTGCGGTACACTCAGAGCAGCGATCCGGTAAAGCGGCTGGCTGCCCGGCCCTACCTAGAGATGCTCATTGAGGTTGCGGACGCGAAGGTTTCGGCCGACAAAGTAGAGGAAGCCAAGGGGCTCTATCGGGAGGCGTCCGAGGTTGCACGCTACTTGGAGTCGCCCAAGGCAGCGGAGATTCAGGCCAAACTGAGGCGTGTCAGCGACTTGCTGGAGCAGAAAGAGCGACTCAAGAAGCTGCAAGACAAACTGGCCCTCAATCCCAAAGATATCGAGACCCGCCAGAAACTGATTCTTCTTTACGTTGCGGAGTTGGACAAACCACTGAAAGCCAAGAAACTGCTCAATAGTGATGTGGACGAAGCATTTCGTACGTACGTTCCCCTGGCGGCCAAGGAACTGGAGAGTATAGACAAGAACGTCTTGGTGGAACTAGGGAACTGGTATTACAAGAGGCTTGCCCGGGAAGCAGGCCCTCTTTCCAAGTTCAAGATGCTGTCGCGTGCGAAGGCCTGCTATGAGCGTTTTATTGCGGTTCACAAGAAACGTGACGTTCGGACCTTGCAGGCGAAACTGGCTTTGAGGGAACTCGAGAAGGACTTGACAAATGTGGATGATTTGGAATCCGCCGAGGATGAAGTCGATATACCCCGGTGGATCGCGTCGCCCAGGACTGCGTGCCCTTACTGCAACGGGACCGGTTTGATGCCTTGCACGGTCTGCCGGGTCAAGGACGTAAGCACGGGCAAACAGGTATGCCCGCAGTGCCATGGAAAAGGGCACACAGCCTGTTCCACCTGTGGTGGCAATCGAGAAGCGAAATGCACCTCCTGTGGCGGCAAGGGAAAGATTCGGAAAGGATCCCGCTTTGAGGGCAGATTCAAAATTCCGATCTACGAACCGTGTAAACGGTGCGACAGCACAGGTTGGACTGTCCACATACTGGTGGGGAAAGCCTGGAAAAGAATACCTGGGCGATGCCCTCGATGCGGCAACAGACCCTCGGCCTTGAAGGGAACGGTTGAGTGCGCCAAGTGCCAGGGAGAGGGAACGCTTGGCGCTTGCCCGGTCTGTAAGGGCACTAAAAGGATTCCCTGCATCTATTGTGACGCGGGGTTGCGGGAGAAGGTAAGGAGGGAAGAGATAGAAGGGACGACCCGCAGGGAGGCGCCCAAGAAGAAATAGCCCGGATGTACGATGACAATTTCCTGGGCCGCTACGAGTCCCCAAGGGCAGTTCGCCAGCCACGGCAAAGACTCACTCCGGCAGGTATGGCTGGTGTGTGAGCGAAATCGCACATTCGCTCCCGTACCATATTCGAAACAGTCATCTCTTGTTCGTCTTGGCGTAGGTGGTGTTCTTCCAGACCACCGCGGAGCCGGGCAGGAGTTTGGTCATCGACGAAATCAGTACCATCAGCGTCATCCCGCATCCGAGGGGGTATGTCCAGGTCAACAGGCCACTGACGCCCAACAGCCGGTAGTAGCGAAAAATCACTGTCAGTTGCGCCGCCGTTGCGGCCAAACCTGCCCACCCACAAACCAGCCACAAGACCCCATTGCTGCCGCCGGCCGACGAGAATCCCACCGCCGCGGCCGTATAGGGCAATAGGCCCATGGCGGCCATCACTAGAAACGAAACTGTCAGCCGCTTGAACGTCCCGAAGGTACCGAAAAATATCCGCGCCCAGCCGCGAAGGATCTGTCGCAGAGAGGTGTACATTCGCACCACGTACAGGCCCTCAGTACGGACCACCCGCAGCTTCAGGCCCAACTGTTTGACCCTCGCAGCCATGTGCATGTCCTCGTTGACCTGGTCCCGGACGGCCTCGTGGGTGCCGATGGCGTCATAGGTTTCGCGCCGCATCATCATAAACGCGCCGTTGGCGTAGGCGTTGGGCTTTTGGGGGTTGTTAACCTTGGCGGGGTTGAACCAGATCATCATCACTCCGCTGCATACCGGCTGAATAACGTTTTCCCAAAAGCCTCGCATCTCCAGGCGCGGCAGCACGCTCAACAGGTCGGCGCCGGTCTGGCGGGCGTACTGCATGGCTACCGAGAGCGTGCGGTCGGAAGTTTGGCGGCAGTCGGCGTCGATCATGCATATCCAGCGGCCGCGGGCCGAGGCGATTCCCACCTGCATTGCGTTGTTCTTTCCACACCAGCCGTCGGGCAGATGTTCGATATTCACCAAACGCACGCGGCTGTCTTCAGCGGCGATGCGTTCGACGATTGCGGCAGTGCGGTCCTCACTGCGGTCGTTGCACACAATTATTTCGAAGTTTGGATAATCCTGATCGAGCATGGTGCTGACGCACTGGCTGATGCAGACCTCCTCGTCTTTGGCGGCCACCACCACGCTGATCTTTGGCGGGTCGTCGGGCGGTCCGGGGTAGTCGCTTTCCAGGGTGAATCCCCGCGTGCACTCGCGGTTAATCAGTACGTGGCGCAGGATCCACGTCAGGCCCACCAGGCAGGTTAAGACAGTAACGACGATACAAGCAGCGAGCATTTCAGTGGGCCTCCGGGGGGTTTTTCTTGCGAAGGTCTTTCTGGCCGACCTCTACTGTGGTCATTCGTGCTGCTCCCGTCGATGGGCTGCCTGGGCGGATGCAAGCACCTCGCGCACCGGCACGTGGTGCGTCTGGGCAGCCTTGTGGCAGTCGACGAATTCCGGGGAGGCAGTAACGATTTGGTCGCCGCGACTGGCGACCTTGATGCGCACCGGGCCGTACGGCGTGTTGACCGTCTGGAAGGTGCGGTGGAGTTTGCTGCGATGGCACAGGCGCCGTCGAACACCCAACGTGGTGGTCTCGGCGAAGAGGATTCTTTCGACCGCCTCGGCGTCCCCTACTTCGCAGAGGGCCGATATCTGCCACGCCGGGCGAGACTTCTTCATAATGATCGGGCCAGCCCAGACGTCGAGGCAGCCGGCTGACAACAGCGCATCCATTGCTGCGCCAATTACCTCGCCGGTGGAATCGTCGATATTGGCCGACAGTTCCACTACAGCGTCAGCCGTTGCCGAGTCGCTCAAATCGCCCACGAAAACGCGAAGGAGGTTGGGGAGGCTCTCATTGTCGCGCGATCCGGCACCATAGCCCACCGCCGCGAGGTCCATTGCCGGCATCGGGCCAAAACTTTCGGCCAGCGTGGTCAACACCGCCGCGGCTGTCGGTGTGGTCATCTCGGCTAGCAACTCGCCTTGACGGGTCTTTGTTCCCCGCAGCAACTCCGCGGTGGCGGGTGCGGGCACCGGCATGACGCCGTGGGCGCACGTAATCGTGCCGCTGCCAACCGGAATCACCGAACAGTACACCCGATGGACTTCCAGCAATTCCAACGCTACACAGGCGGCCACGATATCAATGATGCTGTCGACCGCGCCGACCTCGTGGAAGTGGACCTGGTCGACGTGGCAGCCGTGGACCTTTGCCTCGGCCTGGGCAAGGCGAGTGAAAACCTGTCTTGCTCTGTCGGCGGCCCGCGGGGCCAAGCCGGCCTGGTCAATCAGAGACAGGCAGTCACCCAGTCGGCGCTGGGGCTGATGGTCGAGATCGTGGTGGGGAACCTCCACATTGAACTTAACGGCGGTAATGCCGCCGCGCTGGGCAGGCTGACATGCCAAAGAGTACTCCCCCAGGGGCAGTTTGGCCAGCCAGGCCCGGAGGGAAGCAAAGTCACACCCAGCGTCAAGCAAAGCTGCAACGATCATGTCCCCACCGGCTCCGGCAAAGCAGTCGAAGTAGGCGACGGCCATTGTGACGTTCCTTTATCAAGTGCGCCCAATCGAAGGAGTCTAAGGGTAGTCGACGGCGATTGCAAGACGACGGGGGAGGCATCGAGGCATGAACCGACTGCTTAGCCTTGCGGGCGGTCGAACAGGAAGATTTTCTCCCAAGTCTGCGAGGAACCCTAT
>JASLZV010000153.1 GCA_030754715.1 Phycisphaerae bacterium | reverse complement strand
AGATATACGTGCCGGTCAAGGCCAACAGTCAGGCCGACGCGATGCTATCCATACACTACAATTACTCCAGCGGCGGCGGACTGACCTCGCCGTATGACAAGAAAAAGCAGGTCACAGACAATGGCCAATAGCGTGAGCCAAAGCAGTCTTCCGAATCACAAGATGAAAGGAGTATTACGATGAGAAAGAACATGGCAATCCAGATGGCGGCGGCCCTGATGCTCGCGGCGGCGATGCCCGCAATGGGCCAGGAAAAAGAAAGCGTCGCACTGACAGTGTACAACGGCGGGTATGCCGTGGTGCGCGAGGTCCGCCGGCTGGACATCGCCAAGGACGGGCAGGTCAAGTTCAAGGACGTCGCCAGCCGGATCGACGCCACCACGGTCCACTTCAAGAGCCTCACCGACCCGGACGCCAAACTGTTGGAGCAGAACTACCAGTACGACCTGGTCTCGGCCGACAAACTGCTCAAGAAGTACATCGACCGCACCATCGAGGTCATCTGCGAGGACCTGAAGTACGACGGCAGGCTGCTGAGTTTCGACAGGGGGCAACTGGTGCTCCACCAGGAGGTCGCGGGAGACATTGTCATGGTCCAGCGACCGGACAGACATCCGCTTTTCGGCCCTGCCGGGGGGTCTGTTGACCCAGCCGACGCTGGTGTGGCTGGTGGCCACCGCCAAGTCAGGGGAGCACCTGGCCGAGGTGACCTACCAGACCGGCGGCATGGGTTGGCACGCCGAGTATGTGCTGGTGCTGGGCGGCGACGACACGGTCGCCGACCTGTCGGGCTGGGTCAGCGTGCAGAACAACTCAGGCAAGACCTACAATAAGGCCGGGCTGAAGTTCATCGCCGGGGATGTACGGAAGATTCAGGAACGTCGCGCCGCCAGGGACTCAGTGAGGGCGGACTTGGCAATGAAGCGTCGGGAGGTTGCCCAGATGACCGAGAAGGGCTTCTTCGAGTACCACATGTACACGCTGCCGAGGCCCTCAACGGTGGCCGACAACGAGGTCAAGCAGTTGGAGATGTTCACGCCCGTCCGCGGCCTGGGCGTCAAGAAAATATTCCTCTACAACCCGCTTGGCAACTTCCGCTGGCACCGCGGCAGCCGCTACACCGACCGCAGTTACGGCGTCACCAGCAACAAGAAGGTCAACGTCTTCATAGAGCTCCGCAACTCCAAGGATAACAAACTGGGCATGCCTCTGCCGGCGGGCAAGATCCGCGTCTACAAGCAGGACCCGGCCGATAAGGCCCTGGAGTTTATCGGCGAGGAGCGGATCGACCACACGTCCAAGGATGAAGACCTCTCGCTGCGCATCGGCAACGCATTCGACATCGTGGGCGAGCGAAGGCAGACCAACTTCCGCATCGAGATCGGGCGGAAATGGATGCAGGAGCAGATCGAGATAAAAATCCGCAACCACAAGACCCAGGCCGTCACCGTCCGTTGCAAGGAGCCGCTGTACCGCTGGGTGACGTGGCGGATTACGCAGGAATCACGTGAGCACACAAAACTCGACTCAGCCAATATTGCCTACGACGTGAAGGTCGAACCCGACAAAGAGGCCAAGATCACTTATACTGTCGAATACACTTGGTAATGTTCGCCCTACTGAAGGCATCGCCTGAGTCGTGATTCGTCGGATTTGACTGCCGGAGTAGTCAGATTCACTGGAAACTGGTCATATGGGTCGGTGGCTTGGGATATTCCAAGGATCAGAAGGCCCGACTCATTGGGGGAATCTTGTGATAATAGGGACATAAGAGGAACCATGCGGCCAAGTTCACACGTTCCGGGCGTCATCGTGGGGTTATCGCTGGTCGTCGCGCTTTCGGCCGCGGAGTCTCCCAAGACCACTTCTGCCCCCCAAGACTCGCTTCTGGTGATTCGGAGCGTTCCTCACGTGCAACAAGAAGCCGGACTTTTGCGGTGAGGCATGTGCGGAAATGGTCCTTCGCAAATTAGGTCGAAAGATCAACCAGAACCAGGTCTTCGACTGCTCTGGCACGGACCCGCTGTTGGGACGCGGCTGTCATACGCCCGAACTTGCCCGGGCGCTGCGGAAGATCGGTTTCAGAATCGGTCGGGTATGGTCTCAGGTGCACGCCGGCCGGGCCGACAGCCAGATGCAGCAGGCGTTTGGGAGCCTGGTTGACGATCTCCGCCGAGGGGTACCGTCGATTGTCTGGATGCATTACGACGCCCGGCCCAATGCCAGTGAACACATTCGCCTTGTGCTGGGCTATGACGGGGCGAAGGATCAGGTCATCTACCACGAGCCGGCCAAGGCCCAGGGCGCATATCAGAGGATGTCACGGAAGCAGTTTCTGGCGCTGTGGCCGCTGAAATACAAGGCCAAGCAGTGGACTGTGGTCCGTATCCGGATGCAGCCGGGGGAAATTGCCGACCTGCCGCCGGCCAAGACCTTTACCAACGCCGACTACGCCCAGCACGTCATGGAACTCAAGAAAAGGATTTCCGCCAAAGGGGGCTTTACCGTCGTGATTCAGCCTTCGTTTGTGGTCATCGGCGACGAATCGGCTGCTCAGGTTCGTGCCCGTGCCGGCAGAACCGTCAAGTGGGCGGTTGATATACTCAAGAAAGATTATTTCCGGAAGGATCCGACGGAGATTCTGGACATATGGCTGTTTCGTGATCGTGCCAGTTATCAAAGGCACACCTGGAAGATCTTCCACGACAAGCCCACCACGCCGTTCGGATATTACTCCCATGAGCACAAGGCGATGGTCATGAACATCGCCACGGGCGGCGGCACGCTGGTGCACGAGATCGTCCATCCATTCATGCGATCTAACTTCCCACAGTGTCCGGCGTGGTTCAATGAGGGACTCGGTTCGCTCTACGAGCAGAGCCGCGCTCGCAACGGGCATATCGTCGGAGATACCAACTGGCGTCTGGCAGGACTTCAGAAGGCAATCCGTGCCGCGCGTGTCCCGTCGTTCAAGACGCTCACCGGCGGCACGGAATACCAGTTCTATAAACAGGACCCGGGAACGAACTACAGCCAGGCGCGATACCTTTGCTACTACCTCCAGGAGCACGGCCTGCTGGTGAAGTTTTACCGGCAGTTCGTTACCAATCACAAGACTGATCCCACGGGCTACGAAACGCTCAAGACACTTCTCCGTGTTGAGGACATAACCGCCTTCCAGAAACAGTGGGAGGCGTACGTTCTAAGGCTTCGCTTCCCCTAGGGGTTGGTGTTTGGGGCCGGACCTGAGCAACACGATTCGCCAAAACGCCCAGGAGCCCAAACCGCACGCGCCCATCCGGGCGGAATGAATCAGTACCTCCCGGACGGCCAAAAGGGGCCTTGTCAGTCGGCCACTGAAGCGGCCGGTAGATCCCTTTTTGCCTCAGCCCGGCGGGCGGACCTGGCGGCCTGGAAACTCAACAGCGAAACATAGAAGAACCCGAACGCAAAGATCGCCAGGAACGGGATCGTCAGGGCTGCACGCCTGGTGACCACGCTGAATACGATGCAGACCGTCATGTACACGCCGAAGCCGAGCTCCACGTATGGCAGGAAAGTCCTCTTGGGCTTCCCTCTGGGGCCCGCAGCAAGATGCCTGTCGCCGTAGCCGTACTTCGGCGTGCGGACAAACTCGCTCTTCTTGCCCATCATCGCTTCCAGGATCGCCTTGGTATTCGACAGGCATATCCCCACACCCAGGGCCATGATCATCGGCATGAGCTTCAACACCGTTTGCCAGTCGCGATACAGTTGGACCTGACCGGCCATGTAAAAAACGCCCGCCGAAAGCGTAGCCAGCGTGAATACGCCGATGTCGAACAGCCCCAACCAAATGGACCCCGGCGGCAGCAGCGACCGCTGAAAGTAAATCGCCGGAAATAGCAGCAGCACCAGCACGAACATGTACATGTGCAGCATGAAACATGTCAGGTGGAAAAAACTCTCAATCTTGACCTTCAGCGGAACCTTCGAAAGCATCACCCGCGGCAGCATCTTCAGGGCCGTCTGCGCCCCGCCCTTGGTCCAGCGAAACTGCTGGGCCTTGAACGCGCTCATTTCGGGCGGCAGTTCCGCAGGGGCGGTAACCTCCGGCAGGAAAATGAACTTCCAGCCCTTCAATTGTGCCCGGTAGGACAGGTCGAGGTCCTCCGTCAGTGTGTCGTGACGCCATCCGCCGGCCGCGTCGATAGCGGCCCGCCGCCACGTGCCCGCCGTGCCGTTGAAACTCATGAACCGCTCGCTGCGATTCCGCGCGACGTGCTCGATGGCAAAGTGCCCGTCGAGGAAGATCGCCTGCGAGCGGGTCAGCAAGCTGTCGTTGCGGTTCAGGTGTTCCCATCGCGTCTGCACCACGCACACCTTCGGATCGGTAAAGTAGTGGATCGACTGCTGCAGGATGCTGGGGTCGGGGACAAAATCCGCATCAAAAATGGTGACAAACTCGCCCGTTGCCGATTTCAGGCCCTCGGCCAGCGCGCCGGCCTTGTAGCCGATGCGGTCGCCGCGGTGGATGTATTGAATGTCGAAGCCCTCCCCACGCATCTTGTCTACCGTGCGGCGGGCTATTCGGCAGGTCTCGTCAACGCTGTCGTCCAGCACCTGTATCTGAAGCCGGTCGCGCGGATAATCCACATGGCAGGCCTTTTCGATAATCCGCTGGGCTACGGTGGGCTCGTTGTACATCGGCAGTTGGATGGTCACGCGCGGCAGGGCCTGGAAATGCCCCGCCGGGGACGGCTTCTTGTGACGATGGCGCAGGAACAGGTACACGATCAAATACCGGTGCAGGCCGTAAAGCGAAACCATCACCAGCGCGGCGGTGTACACCGACGCAAAAATCGTATATCCCATTTGCGACCAGTCCATCACACTTTGACGCCTTTCGCCAATGTCACATCCGTTGACTCCGATCTGCAACGGGACAACCACCCCAAAATGACCGGCGCCTTTATCCTACATCCACCCTAATCCACCGGTCAAGAATTCTCTGGCCCGCCCCGGCCCTCGCCCGTCCACGGCAAGCCGTATGGCTCGTTCGTCGCGGCCGGAGGCTTACAAGTTCGCCCGGATCGCCCGGGCCAGTTCATCCACGCGGCCTTCGTCGTACGCCCCGGCCGGCCAGTTGAAGCCGAACGCGTCGTCCTCATTGCGGGGAATGATGTGAAAATGCACATGGGGCACCACCTGGTGGGCCACCCGCCCGTTGTTCTGAAGCACGTTGACGCCCTGGCACCCCGTGGCGGCCTGCACTGCCTTCACCATCGCCGGCAGCAACCTGAGCATCTCGCCCGCCTGGGATGCCGACAACTGATCCACCGTCCGGGCGTGAGCCTTCGGGATCAGCAGCACGTGTCCCTCCGCCAGCGGTCCGAT
>JASLZV010000152.1 GCA_030754715.1 Phycisphaerae bacterium | reverse complement strand
CCAGGCCGACGACCTGGCCGCCAACGGCTGCGCCAGGGTGGACAGCGTCGAGGGTCTTGCCGACCAGCTCCGAGCGTGGTTGGCCGCCCCGGCGGCTGCGTCCGAAGCCGGGCGCCGCGCCCAGCAGTACGTCTTGAGGTGCCAGGGGGCCACGCGGCGGAACGTCGAGATGATATGCCGCGTGTTGAACCGCGTGCCGGCCATCGTGCCCGGAGCGATCGCCACCGATGCCATCCGCCAAGAGGCCGTAAACCCGCGAGCCTGACCTGATAAGGACCTGCAAATATGTCTGGAGCCGCCGTTCGCCAAAACGTCATCGCCAACGCCGGGAGGATCGTTGTGAAGGTAGGCACCAACGCCATCTGTGACCGAACAGGGCGGCCCAACCGGCGTGCCATGGCGAATCTGGCCGGAGAGATTGCCCAGGTGATGCAGTCCGGCGTGTCGGTGACACTGGTTGCCAGCGGTGCGATCGGGGCCGGCTTGGGCGAACTGGACCTTGCAGCCCGCCCCAAGACCATGCCGCGGCTTCAGGCCGCTGCCGCCGTCGGACAGGGTCAACTCATGCGGACTTTCCACGATGTCTTCGCCCGCTATGACGTGCGGGTGGGGCAGGTGCTCGTCACGCGCGACGACTTCGAGGATCGCACGCGATACCTCAATATTCGCAACACGCTGAGGGCCCTGGCTGAATACGGGGCACTGCCGATTATCAACGAGAACGACACGGTTGCCGTTGATGAAATCCGCTTCGGTGAAAACGACGTACTGGCGGCAATCGTTGCCAGCATGCTCGGTGCTGACCTGCTGGTTCTGCTGACGGTGGTGGACGGCGTGATGAAGAACGGGGCGGTGCTGGAGGTAATCGAGGAGGTGGACGAGGAGGTGATGTCGCTGGCCGGGCCCGGGCAAAGCGAACGGGGGTCCGGTGGAATGGCCAGCAAACTTCAGGCGGCCGGCATCGTCACCCGCGCCGGCGAGGCGGCGGTCATCGCAAACGCACGCACTCCCAAGGTTCTTACGCGCCTGCTGGCCGGCGAGCCGCTGGGCACTGTGTTCGTACCCGCCCGGCGGAAGATGTCCTCCAAGCGGAGGTGGATCGGGCTGACTGCCCGCCCGGCCGGCACTGTAACCATCGACGCCGGCGCCGCTAGCGCGCTGAGCCGCCAGGGCAAGAGCCTCCTGCCATCGGGCATTACGGCGGTGTCCGGCGAGTTTCCCAAGGGGGCGATGGTGGCTATCGTCGGTCCCGACGGGGCCGAAGTTGCCCGCGGATTGACGAACTATTCGGCCGAACAGATCGCCAGGATAAAGGGCCTCAAGACCAACCGGATCGCCGCGGCGCTGGGCGACAAGCCATACGACGAGGTCGTCCACCGAAACAACATGACCCCGGGCTACACGTAGGGGCGCCCCTACCGTCCGGCCGGGAACACCGCCATGCTCATTTTACGCTTTGCGCTAAATGCATGAAGGTGCCCCAAACCATCACTTTCGCGGACACTACTGATGACAATTGCAGAGCCCAATCCTATTGTAGAAAACTCAAACGGCAGAATCGAGATCGTGCCGGGCGATGACGTATCGGCACTTTCCTGGAGTACCTGGACATTTCGTTGGACGCCGGGATTTGACGTGGAACCTGGCGGAGGAATGGAAATTGTTTTTATCCCCCGTTTTCCGACCAACCGCTGGAGTCTCCCGCAGATCATGGACCCTACCGCACCAGGCTACGTCACAGCCAGCGCCGCGGGCGACGTTATCACATCTCTCGACATTCTGCGCTGGCCGCTGCTGCAGAAACCCCACGGCGCTACTGTCCACATCATTCAAGTCAGCGTCGGCGGCAGCGTCGTGGCCAAAGGCGAAGTAATCGAGGTGACCTACGGCGACAAGCGCGGCGGCAGCCTGGGCGCTCAGGTGCAGGCTTCGGCGCGCGTAGTGGCGATACCGGTCTTTGTGTGCAGCGGACAGGCCCCAAGGTTCTTCGAGCGGTTTACCGCCTGGAATCAGGCCACTGACGTGGCCACACTGCGAGAACGGTCGGACTTCAATCCGTCGCTTCGTGTTGTGGGTAATCGGGTTGCCAGCCTGCATGTCGTTGCGCCCATGGAGGTAGAACCCGGCGAGGGATTTGATATCCGGCTGTCGGCGCTTGATGCCTCTTGCAACGCCGCCAGCGAATACGAGGGGCTTGTTGAGTTGATGTCAACGACCGGCCGAGGCCTGTCTTCTGTCCGGATGGAGGGTGCGAAGGCTACAGCCGCTGGTGTTGTCCTGGAGTCACCGGGCTTTCACCGGATTTACGCGATCGACGCGGATCGCGAAATCCTTGGGGTATCCAACCCGATTCGCGTGTGTGCCGGGGCGAGGCCGGTGTACTGGGGCGAGATTCACGGCCACTCGGAACTGTCCGACGGAAATGGGACTCCTGACGAGCACTACACGTACGCGCGTGACGTAGCCTTGCTGGACTTTGCGGCCGTGACGGATCACGACGAGAGTCTCAAGGCCCATCCCGAACGGTGGTGGCTTGCTCAGACCAAGGCCAGGGAGTATAGCCGGGATGGAGCCTTCGTCGCGCTGCTGGGGTACGAGATCGGGACTCGTCTTGCTGATGAGAGCAGGCACCAGGGCGACATAAACGCCTACTACCTTGATCCCAAAGGCGAGATGCTGGGTGACCTGGACCTGCCGCTGAAGGTAGATGCGGTTGGAGGCAGAGACGTGATCCTGGTGCCCCACACGCCGCTGTATGGGCCGGAAGTCGGCATGGGTACCCGCTGGGAGACGCTGACAGAGACGCCGCCGGAGGTGATGCCGCTGGTGGAGATATTCTCTACGCATGGGAATTCCGAGTACTACGACTGTCCGCGTCACGTGCTGTGGCAGGGGGAAGGGCAAAGCGTCGTAGATGCTCTTGAGATGGGCTTCCGGCTCGGGTTTATCGGGTCGAGCGACTATCACGAAATGCTCACGGGGAGCCTGCTGCGAATTCAGGACACGCCACGAACCGTCAACAACGCCCACATGCAGGCCCGCTGCGGCCTGGCGGCTGTGCGCGCGGAGGGGTTGTCTCGTCCCGCTCTTTTTGAGGCCATGCAGCGCAGGAGCACGTATGCAACTTCGGGGATCAGGGCCTATGTGGATTTCCGGATTGACGGTCACCCCATGGGCAGCGAGTTCCAGACGCAGGAGCCGCGCCGACTGGGGATTGCGGTTGCGGCGCCTGAGCGGATCGTCAAGCTCGAGGTGGTCCGCAACGCGGATGTGATTGCGGACGTCGCCGACGGGAACTGGTTTGTGGAGACGGAGATAACGGACTGTGATCCGATCCCGGCCGGAGCGTTCTACTACCTTCGAGTAACGACGGAGCGCGACGATTTCGCGTGGTCGAGTCCAATCTGGGTGGATCCGCCCTCCCGGCGCCGGGAGGACCGCAAAGGCGGCGGTCTGGGGAGTGACGCCCGGAAAGGAAGTTCCCTTTAGTCGTCCTTGTGACCGGATGCGTCATACACGGTGCGGCCCCCTACCCAGGTCCGAACGGCGCGTGGGCCGTCGTCGGCGTCGTCCCAGAGCACCAGATCGGCGTCGGCGCCCGGTTTCATGACGCCCTTCTGCTCCAAGCCCATCACCTGCGCGGGCACGGACGTTCCCATCGCCCATATCTGCTCGTCCGGAAGATCAAGCCAGCGGCGGAGATTCCGTATGCCCGCATCCATGGTCAAAGAGCTTCCGGCCAGACCGCCGTGCAAGGGTTTTCCGGGGGCGTGGATACGGCAGCCGCCGCCTTCGCACACGCGGATTTGGCGTGACCGCCAGCCCTCGTTGTAGATTCCGGGTGGGCGGCCGGCGCCGCTGTTGGAGTCGGTGATCATGGCTACGCCACTGTATCCCTTGGTGGCCACGGCGCAGGCAATCGCCGCGGGATGAACGTGAACGCCATCGCAGATGAAATCCACCGTACACCTGGGATCCGCCAAGATGGCCTCGACCGCGCCAACGGGACGCACGCCTAGGTCGGTTTCCTCGGGAGCATAGAACACGTCGTAAAAATGCGTCGCGTGCCGGGCGCCGGCGTCAATGGCTCGCCGGGTCTGTTCCACATCCGCCCGGGTGTGGGTGATGAAAGGGCGGACACCATGTTCAACCAGCGTCTCGATAACCGGTATGATCTTCTGTTGGTCAGGAGACACGGACATTGCCTTCGTCCGGCCGCGACAGGCAGCCAAGATCTCCTCGAGCACGTGCACGTCGCCTGCAACGCCCTCGCCTCCTGCGCCGGGAAGGGCGAGAAAGGGTCCCTCTAAATGGAGCATGTCCATGTGCGCGCCGCTGGCCTTTTCGGCGGCGTCGGCGATGCGGTCAAGTCGAGCCAACAGATCCGGTTCAAGTCGTCCCGACAAGGTGGTAACAACACTGGTAGTCCCGAATTGAGCGACCTTCAATGATCCCGGCTCGAGTGACTCGCAGCAGTCATAGCGCTGGCCGCAGATACCGTGTGTGTGGACGTCGATCATCCCCGGAGTCAGCAACCGGCCGCCACCGTCGACGCGGTCGGCCGTTTTGACGCTTCGGTGCTCCGGGTCCAGAGCGGCGAGTTTCCCGTTCCGCAGAAGAACGCTGGAGGCGACAACACCGTGGCCGGGGTCAAGTGCGCGCACGTCCTCGATTAGCATGTCCGTCATTGTGGAGTTTTCCTGTCCATAGATATCGGCCTCAGCATGGTTGAGGCAGTCCTGAGGATATACGTTTGTCATTTATAACGGTCAGGTCTTACCGGTGCAACCGCGGCTGAAAGCGGCGTGGAACCTTAGCGATCAATACCGCGAGCCTTAGTCCACAACCATCTCGCCGGGTTTTTCCTGTCCCCTCTCGGGGCCCGGGCCGCCGTGAGGTGGCAGGCCGATAGCCGATTCCGTACTTGATCGATCCCAGTTGTCCGATTTGTGCTTGATGATCTCACACCATCGAGCATTGGCCCAGTACTCTGCGAGTTTGCCTTCGTCGTCCGGCTCGACAATCGTGAAGGAGTAGAGTTTGGCATTCTTGAGATAGAATTTGAAACACAAACCGCCGCGGTGTTGGGTGGACAGATCGAGTACCTTGCCGCCGTTGTCCCAGCGAAGCGGCTGGTCCTTTCCGTCGGCGGTTATCGCGATACAATCCCTGCGTCCAAAACCTTCGACAACCTGCCCGAAGGGCGTTATCAGTTCGGCTTCAACCGCCCCGCCGGTTGCGTCGGCGTTGATAAGAATCTGACCGGTCAAGTTCACCGACATGGCTTTGGTCAGCAGCCAGCCGCCATTGGCGCCCGCGTCGAGTGAGACCCAGTGGTCCTCGGGCATTTTGGCCAGCATGCCGAAGGCTCGTTCCCGCGAGGACTTGGCCTCTTCCCATTTCGCCCAAATGTCCCACCAGGAATGCCG
>JASLZV010000151.1 GCA_030754715.1 Phycisphaerae bacterium | reverse complement strand
CAAGAACATTACCACGGTAACGTTCGCAAACGTCGAGACCGACCTCAAGTTTGAGGGGAAACTCTTCCTGATCCCCAAGCCGCCCGGGTGGAAACTCATCGTCGTACTGCTTGAGCCGGGAACGAACCTGAGACCGTGAACAGGTCAAGAGACGTTTTGTCGGTCAGGTCCGCAGCGGGCCCACTACTACACGCTTGACGCGGCGGGGTCCATATCGTACAAACTTCGCGTTTGTCGAATCCGGGCACTTGGAGAATGCGGAAATGACCACATCGGGAAATATCGTAGAACAGACGCAGCAATACCTGATCGAGAATTACGGGCGTCTTCCGCTTGCGGTGGCCCGCGGGGCCGGCGCTAAGCTATGGGACGCCGACGGCAGGGAGTATCTGGACTTTTTCCCCGGCTTTGGCGCTGGTGGTGTGGCCGGTCATTGTCATCCAAAGATCGTCCAGACCGTCAAGGAACAGGCCCAAACGCTCCTGTCGCATGGGAATCTGTTTACCAGCGCCCCGCAGGTGGACCTTGCCCGGCGCATAACCGAAAAGGCGTTCGGCGGGAAGGTGTTCTACTGCCATAGCGGCGCCGAAGCCAACGAGGCTGCATTGAAACTCGTCCGCCTGGCGGCCGGTGAGGGGCGATACAAGATCATCTCCTTCAATGACTGCTTTCATGGCCGAACCATGGGCGCGCTTTCGCTTACGCCTGAATCGTTCCAAAAGGGTTTCGAGCCGATGCTGCCTGGCACCGTGAAGGTGGACTTCGGCGACCTGGACGCCACGGCCGCGGCGGTTGACGGCGAAACGGCTGGAATCTTCGTGGAGCCCATTCAGTGTGAAGGGGGCGTGACTGTACCAACAGCGGAGTTCATGCAGCACCTGCGCAAGCTGTGTGACCGCAAGGGCATCCTGCTGGTCTGTGACGAGGCGTGGACCGCCCCCGCGCGGTCCGGCAAGTGGTTCGCGCACCAGCACTACGGAATCACCCCGGACGTTATGACACTGGCCAAGGCCATCGGCGGCGGACTGCCCCTCGGGGCGTGTGTGGCCGGTCCCAAGTGGGCCGACGTGCTGGCACCAGGCACGCACGGCTGCACGACGGGCGGCAACCCTCTGTGCGCCGCAGCCGGAGCGGCCGCCATGAAACTCATCGAGGACGAGAATCTCGTAGCCCGTGCCGCGGCCAAGGGCGAGCAAATGGCCGCCACCCTGCGCGACGCCAATATCCCCCGCGTCCGGGAGGTTCGCGGCAAGGGGTTCATAATAGGCCTGCAACTGGACGAGGCCAAGGTCGCCAAGGACGTAATGCTGGCCTGTCTGGATCGCAGACTGATTGTTTGTGTGGCCAAGAACAATGTTGTTCGCATCGCCCCGGCCCTGACCACCGACGACAACCTGCTGGACAGCGGTTTGGAGATTCTCATCGACGTCCTGAAGGCGTAAAGTAACTTTGCATGAATCCCGTGCAGCGATCTCCGTGGACATTGCGACGAGATACCCTTTCTTTCAGCGCTTTTCGCGGCGGTCCTGATCGGAACCGCCGCAGGTATCTCAAAAGGTTGCATCGCCGGGCATGTGGAGTATCATGGTGTCCGGCGTAGTCGGCCATCGCGGTTGAGCGAGACACATTCGAGGAATAGCGGTTGATTGTCACTGCGGAACAGGAATTGCGCCGAACGCAGATCACGGGAGACAAATGAAAATGACCGAATTTGACTACAGCCCCTCCAAGTGGATTCCTTTTAGAGACAAGAAGGTCCTGGAAAGAGTCCGAAACATCAAGCGACAGGACATCGAAAAACATCCCAACCCTGATTTCAAGATTCGCGTGATACCCGATGACGATCTTCGATTCATATTCATGACAGACATGTTTCATAGAATAAAGACGGCCTCGGAAGCGGGGGAAAACGTCGTTCTGATCACACCCAACCCATGTCACGATTATTCCAATGTTGCCTATCTCATCAACAAGTTCAGGGTAAATTGCGAAAAACTCTACACGTTCAACATGGACGAGTGGGCCGATGAAAACGGCAACATTGCCCCCGAAACTTATCCGCAAGGTTTCATGCGAGCATTCAAGAACTACTTCTATCTCAAGATTGACGAGGATCTCAGGCCCCCCGAAGACCACGTACAAGGCCCGACGACAAAAAACATCAACGATTACGGAAAAATGATCGCTGACATGGGCAACGCCGATGCATGTTACAGCGGGTCGGGATGGGCCGGCCACATCGCCTTCATCGACCCGGACACACCGGAGTTCGCCGCCGACAGTCTGGAAGAATGGAAAAAGATGGGCCCCAGGGTAGTAACCCTGAACCCGTTTACCATCGCCCAGAACTCCCTGCACGGTAGTTTCGGCATGAGCGGAGACATGGGCAATGTTCCACCCAGGGCGGCGACGATCGGACCGGCCGATGTGATTGCATCGAAATATAGAATGGACATGAACGGATTAACCGTTGACGGTACGAGCGTTTCCTGGCAGAGAATGATAACCAGACTTATTGCTCACGGCCCGGTGACCCCCCAGGTGCCGACTTCACTTTTGCAGACGCTTCCAACGGACTTCTACATAACAGAGACCCTCGCTCAAAACATAGAGCCGATTTGGGACAAAGGCTATTAGTCCGAATATTCCATGACCCTTTGGTGTCCGGTGGGCTCTTTTGCCGTTACCATTCCTTGGGGAGTTGGATGGGTTTGCCGCTTTTCTTGGCCTCGCCGGCGAGTTCGTATGCCTCATTGTACTGCTGGACCACCACGTCCCAACTGACCACGTTTTCCAGGTATTCCTTCAGTCGGGTGCCAAGTTCCATGCGGAGGGGCTCGTTGCAGGCCAGTTCGATGACCTGTCGCCTGAGCATATCCCTATTGGTAAACAACATGCCTCCGCCGGATTCAATGGTCTGGGCGGTGAGGCCTTCCATAGGTGCGGTTGTGATATACGGCTTGTTCAGTGCGATGATGCGGGCCAGCGTACCCGACTGCGTCTCGTCGGTACTCGGCAGGACAATAAAGTCGGACACGGCCAGCATCTTGTAGTAGATGTCGCCTCGCGGGACAAACTCGTAGTACAGGGCCAGCCCCTTCTTTGCTAGGACGTCAACCTGCGCCTTGTACTTCTCATAGTCCTGTTTGTGGTTCGGGTCGCGCATCGTCCCGGCCGCCAGCAGGTCCCAGTGAGCGCCGGTACGATCCTTGACCTCCTGGGCGACCTCCTCCCACATGGAGGTCAGGATATCCCACCGCTTGTTGGACTGTATCCACCCGATCAGGCCCACCAGATGCTTTGCCAGGTTGGGTACGTTGTCGAGGCCCAGTTCCTTTCGCAGTTCCACCACTTCGGCCAGCGTGTACCTGCGGTCAGGGTGGGCGCCGTGCGGCACGACCATGATATTCTGGGGCGTTTCCCAGCCGCGCGCGGCGAAGTTCCAGTCCAGTCGCCACTTCTGGTAATGGCACTTGAACAGGATCACGTCGGCCCAGTGGGACATCTTGAAGATAAAGTTGGCCTCGAAATCGGTCAGCCGCCCGTGGATGGTGTGCGGCTCAATGATGGTGGGCACGTCGGACAGGGCGTCCAGGAGGCTCAGGAAGCCCTCGTTGCCATCGCCCTGGCCTCGCTCGTCTTGGTACTCGTAGAGCCCGTACTCGTGCTGCACATGTACGGCGTAGGGCCGGAGTTTGCGGATTTCGTCAGCTACGGGTTTCCACCAGTGCGGCTTGGTGTTGTCGATGATGGGGATCACGCCGTCGCCGGCGCCATCGGTGTGGGAAATCACCAGCACGTCTCGATGGGGATTGTGCTTCTTGATGAACTCCCGTGCTTCCTCACAAAACGTCGCGATCCCGCACAGGCGCGGCGGGTAACTGCTAATCATTACGATGGGACTGGCCATACTGTTTTGCCTACTCCTTTGCCTTCGTGCTGACCACCGGGTTGCTCGGACGGATCGCCGGGGCCACCGGATGTGTCTTTTGTATATCTTTCTCTTTATCGGCAGGGAGTTGCCCCAAGGTTTGCTCCATCTCCAAAGCATGCATCAACAGCAGGCTCATCAGCCAGGCAAGCGTGCTTTCGGCGCCCTGGTTTTCGTTCACGCGGTCCGGGTGCAGCCCATCACAGCACCCGCCGGTGGTAAAGTCGTACAGCGGTATCCGCAGGTCGTTGTCGCCCAGGAACCAACGAAAGGCCTTACGGGCCTGATCGAGCCAGTGGGGCTCCCGCGTTACGTGATAGGCCTCGATACAGGCGTCAACCAGCGCGTGCGCCTCGATAGGCTGCTGATCGTAGTGAGCCCTGGGCCCCCCGCGGATCATCCACCCGTCGGTTCCGATCACTGACAGCACCCCTTCCTCGCTGGTCTGGTTGTCCAGCAGCCACTGGAGAGCCTGCTTGCCCATGTCGATCCAGTCGCCCCGGTTCATCCACTTTCCGCTCATCAGTATCGCGTGGGGCAACTTGGCGTTGGCATACGTGACCACACCCTCGCACCATGGCCAGTCGTCGGAGGCATTGTCGTGGAACAACTGAACAATCTTCTCCGTCAGATTGGCGCGGTATCGCCGCACCTCGCTGTCGCCGCCGAACCGCCGCAGATACGCGTGAATGCCCGCAATCGTAAACGCCCACGCCCGCGGAGAGCAAAATTTCTCCGTCACGCCCAGCCCCCGGGTGAACAACTTCGTCGCCAGTGTGATCATCGACTCGTGCGGGCAATACGCCACGGCCATCCCAAGCCCCCACAATCCCCGCGCGTGGGAGTCCTCGCTATCGGACATCTCCGACCATGTCCGGTCGTAGTTCATAAAGTTCCGGAACCGTCCGGTCTTTTCATCCATAGCATGGGACAAGAACGAAAGGTACCTCTGAATAAGTGGAATGGCCGCCTCATCCCGCGTCTGGTCCCAGTACATCCCCATGGCAATCAGGGCCCGGGCGTTGTCGTCGGTGCAGTAGCCGTGGTCGCGGTGCGGGGTGGAATAGCGGCAGTGTTGGAGGATGCCCGTGTCGTCGGTGAGAATCCGAAGGTGCCGCAGGTCCATCTCCGGCAGTTCGTCGCGCCTGTGTTCCTTGGCCCGCGTGGCAGCCACGGCAGCGGCCACCTCCTGTCGCCGGGCCACGAAGGCCTCGCCCGCCTCGGCAAACAGGTTCAAGTACGCCTGACCCACCTTCGGCCAAACCATGTCACGACAATACGTGTAGCACAATTTGCGCATCGCGTGTCGCTGGGGCTCGTTGTCCAGCAGATCGATCACCTGCTCGGCGATGGCGTCGGAGTCGTTGAACGGCACGAGCCGCCCCCGCCCGTCGGCCAGCAGTTCCTGCGCGTGCCAGTACGGCGTGGAGACCGTAGCCTTTCCCGCACCCAGCGCGTAGGCCAGCGTGCCCGAGGTAATCTGGGCCTCGTTGGGATATGG
>JASLZV010000150.1 GCA_030754715.1 Phycisphaerae bacterium | reverse complement strand
GGAAGGTCCGCCCCAACCCCGGCGACGTATTCAACATCGCCCGGAACGATAAAGACCACGCCTGGCGAGTGCAGGCAATCTTGTGCATGGGAATCCTGAGATACACCGCCTCCAATCGCAACGACACGCGGCGCAACAACGAAATGATCGAAAAGTACCTCAACAGCAGCGACCCGCTGGAGGCCGCCGCCGCAAAGGCCGCAAAGGAACTGTCCAAAGCCGATTTCAACCAACTGGCCACCGCAGAGTAAGCCCCCGCACCGTTAACGGATATGCACTGGACCCAAGCGACATACCAAGCCGAGATCATCACCGAGCCCCTGGACCTGGACGCCACGCCCGCCGCGCTCCTGGACGCCCTGGCCGACCTGCACGACCCGGCCATGCTCGACTCGGCCGCACTCCACGAAACATACGGCCGCTACAGCATTCTGGCCTGCGAGCCGATGGACGTGCTGACGCTGCACCAGGGAACGCTGCGCCACCGCCAGGGTGGAGTGTTGGCTGCCGGAGACGACCGGGCCATATGGACGGCCCTGAGCGATGCATTCTCTGCCATACAGGCCTCCCCGCCCGACGGCGGCGGCGACCCCCGAATCGACGCAGCCCTCTACGCGCCGGGCTGGATCGGCTACCTGGCCTACGAGCTGGGCCGTCACGTCGAACGCCTGCCCGGTCGGGCTCCACGAGACACCCATCTGCCCGACCTGCATCTGGCGTTTTACGATTCCTTGCTCGTCTATGATGCCGTCGCACACGACTGGTCGCTCAGGCGGCTGGTCTTCCCCGGCCGCCACCCGTTTACCAGCCGGGCCCACCAGAGCCTGAGGCAACTGGCCGACCGGGCCCGCCACCGGTCCCCGCAGGCTCCCCCCGCCCCGCCCGACCAGGCCGACGCCGCCATCCGCACCGCCGCCCGGGACTTCCGCACCAACTTCACACCCGCCCAATACCGACGAACCATCGCAAGGTGCCTCCGGTACATTACCGCCGGGGACATCTTTCAGGTGAACCTCTCGCAGCGACTGACCGTCCCCGACGCACCGCCCCCACCGGCCATCTATCACGCACTGCGCCACAGAAACCCCGCGTACTACGGCGCCTACTTGGCCTTTGAGGCCGGCGGGCGGCCCTGCGCGGTGCTCTCCAGCAGCCCGGAGTTGTTCATGCGGGTCCGCGGCGGGCACGTCATAACACGCCCCATCAAGGGCACACGCCCCCGCATCGGCGACAAACTCGCCAACGCCCGCGCCGCGGCCGACCTGCTGGCAAGCCCCAAGGACAACGCCGAACTGGCCATGATAATCGACCTGCTCCGGAACGACCTGGGGCGCGTCTGCCGGTTCGGAACCATTCGCGTCACAGAGCCCAGAGCCCTGGAAACCCACCCCACCGTCTTTCACCTGGCCGGGACCGTCGAGGGCGACCTCCGCCCCGGAATCGGGGCGGCCGAACTGCTCAGGGCGACTTTCCCCGGCGGATCGATCACCGGCGCGCCGAAGATCCGAGCCATGGAGATCATCGACGAACTTGAACCGCAGGCCCGCGGCGTCTATACCGGTTGCATCGGCCACGTGGGCGTAGACGGCGCGTGCGAATGGAACATCGTAATCCGCACCGTGGTCTGCGACGGACCCAACGCGCACGTGCAGGTTGGCGGCGGGATCGTAGCCGACTCGACCACCACCGGCGAGTACCAGGAAACGCTCGACAAGGCCCGAGCGATGCTGGAGGCCATCGCCGAAGCCCGCGCCATCGAGGCGTCTCAAGTCCCCGGCGTCATCCGCGAACTCTTCGAACTCGACAGGGAAAACAAACAACATCGCAGCAACCGGGATAAATCGTAATCATTCCACCGGCGCAAGCCCGCCCCTGACATGAATCAATCTCCAGTTCGTGGGGTTCGCGCCTATCGAATGGGATTATACGATCTCGAACGGGTCGCGGTCGCGTTTGGACACCGCCACGCGAAGTTTCCCCATGGCCTTCGACATTCGCCTCGCCATGGAGCGAAGGGCAAGGCGCTCGGAGTTCCAGTGGCCCAGGCACGCGCAGGTAAGTCCCGCGCGGGAGGCTGCCAACGCCTCGTGGTGACGCATCTCGCCTGTGAGATAGAATGTGGCCCCAGCCGCCAAGGCAACTCGCCAGGCGGACCCGCACGAGCCCGCACAGCAGGCAGCCGTGCTCACCAGCGCGCCTCTGCCCGCCCCGCGGCCGGTGGACCTGGTCGAACCGCCCCCCCCGGATGCGCGATTCGGAGGCCCGGGGCGGGCCGCTAGAAGCACCCTGCCGGCGCCGGTGGCCTTCTTGACGCGACCGATCAGCGCCGCGACCGTCACCGCGCGCTTGAACCGCCCAATGCGCCCCATACCGCAGCCCTCGGGAAACTCCTTCAGCGGGTATACGTCTATGGCGGGCGTCTCGTAACTGTGGACCGACCGGACTGCATCGCAAACACCCGCCGCCCCGGCCAGCGGTGAAATAATCTCCAGGCGAACTTCCTCGGCCACCTCGTGGCACCCGGCGTGACCCACGCTGGGGCGCGTGCCGGGGGCGCCGCAGAACGCCCCGATCCCGTGGCTGAAAAACGTACAGTCCCGGTAATTCCCCACCACGCCGGCCCCCGCGGCGAAGGCCGCCTCGGCAACACACGAAACCTCCTCCGGCGGGCAGAACACCACCACCTTACACTGCCCGTTGTCCACTGACGGCTCCAGCGGCGTGCGGGTGTCCAGGCCCATCGCATCGGCCAGCACGTCGTTGGTTCCGCCCGGCGCAGCGTCCAGGGCCGTGTGCATCGAGTACACCGAAATCCCACGCCGCGCCGCCTCATACACCACCGCGGCCCCGTCGGCGGTCACCCGCGAAAGCGGCTTGAAGATCACCGGATGGTACGCCATCACCATCTGCGCCCGACCGGCTGCGGCCTCTGTCAGCACCTCCCCGGTCAGGTCGATGCACAGCAGCAGTTTCCTCACCGTCGCCGCACGATCCCCCACCAGAAGCCCGACGTTGTCCCAGTCCGCCGCAAGCGACGGCGGGGCCAACACTTCCAACACCCCGACCACATCCGATACCTTTATCATCCCAACTCTCCCCAGCGCAGCCTTCGCCCTCGCGCGACCCGGCCATCGCAGCCGCCACGATCAGAGATCAGCCGTGCATTCCTGATCCAAAAGGTCCTTGTAGGCCGACATGATCTTGCCGGTAATCTCGCCCACCCCCCCGGCGCCCACGTCGTGCCGCTCGATACGGCACACAGGGCGGACGCCACTGCAACTGGCCGTCAGAAACACCTCTTCGGCCGCCAGGAGATCGCCCAACCTCAGCGGCCTGTCCGTGTGGCATTCTATACCCACCCGCGTGCACAGTTCCACCACCGCCCCGCGCACCATCCCCTCCAGAACGGGCGTATCCAGCGGCGGGGTAAGAACTTGCCCGCTTAGAACCAAAAAGATATTACAGAAGCACGCCTCGGCTAGACGGCCGGTCTGCGTGAACCATAGGGCCTCGGCGGCCCCCTTGCCCACTGCCGCCTGCATCGCCATCACCCGCGGAAGATAGCAGCCGGTCTTGCAACCGCTGGTCACCTCGTCGGCCGTCTGGGGCCACTCGGCGATCACCACCGCAATGCCGCTTCGGTACCACCACGAGGGATACTCCGGCAGCGGGTCGGCGGTAATCAGCGTGGTCGGCCGGCCGCCGGACGCCGAAACAGCCCCCGGCGTCAAGGTAATCCTAAGCCGCGCCTCGGTCAGTTCGTTGGCCTCAAGCAATTCATCAACGCCCGCCATCAGCAACTCCGGCGACTCGTCGCACCGCAGGCCCAAACGCCGGACCGTCGCCATCAGCCGCTCCAGGTGCCCCCGGAGGCGAAACACCACCCCGTTGTGGGCCAGCATCGTAGTAAACGCCGACGCGCCGTGCAGAAAACCCGCGTCGCTAACGGAAATCCCGGCCGCCTCAGTGGGAACGATCCGGCCGTTGAGATGAACGTGTCCGCCAGACATGCCACTGAGTCTAACGCCCACCAGGGGCAAAGGCAATCGCCTGTGAACGGCCTTGGCGACGTTGCAACGCACGCGAAAACTTCCACACCGACCCGCCGCGCTGCCGGCCCCGGACCGGCACAAAGACATGATCCTGACCTCCCTCTCGGTGAAATACGGCCTGTGGGGCTGCGACCTGTACGCCGGGCGGGATCACTGGGCAACACTCACCCATTGGCCGCTTTGGAGTCAATCGCACCGCGGGGTTTGACGCGTGGGGGGCAGGAACATATCATTCCCCGCATGGCCCGCGTACTTCACATCGTCGCTGCCGATACATCGCCGGACATGCTGGCCCAAGCCCGACTGCTGGCCGGTGATGGTGACCGCATCGTATCGGCGGGTCCAGCCGCCGCGGTGACCGCCCCGGCCGGCGACGTGACGCCCATCCACGGGCCGCTGGGAATCGCCCGGCTGAGCGGCCTGGCCATGCGCGAACTCGCCGCCGGCGCCGACGTGATACACACATGGTCGCCCGCAGCCGCCTCAGCCGCTCAGCAGGCAACCAAAAAGACTGTCCGAGCGGTGCTGATATCCCTGGGCCACCTGCCGCCGCCGGCAGAACTGGACGGCCTGTTGTCGGGCCTGTTCGATCGCCGGTGGGCAATCACGGTTCCCACCGAATCGGACAGGCACCGACTCGCTTTGATCGGAGCGCCGGCGGACCGCCTCTTTGTCCTGCCGCCGGCGACCGAACCAATCCATGCCGCTCCACAGCGGCGGCAACACGTCCGCAAGGCGCTGCAACTGCGCCAGGCCGACTTCCTGCTGGTAGCCCCGTCACAGATGACGCGACACGCCGGACACAAGTACGTCGCCTGGGCACACGCCATGGCGAGAATCTTCCTGCCGCAAGTCCGACTGGCCTTTCCCACCCGCGGACCTGCCGAGCAGTCCGTCCGCACGTTCGTGAAAACCACCGGTTACGACAGGGAAGTGTTCTTTACGTGGCGCCGTTTCGCCCTTCCTGATGTGCTGGCGGCCGCCGACGCGGCGTTGTTCCTGCACAGACGCAACTGCGGCGGCGCTGCCCTGGCGGCGGCGATGGCAGCCGGACTAGCCGCCGTCGCCTGGGACTGCACGGACCTGGCCGACTGCGCTCCGCACGACCAGGCGGCTTTGTTGTCACCGCGCGGAAACGTCCGAGCCGCCACGGGCCACGTGGTACGCCTGGCGGACGAGGCGGATCTGCGCCGGCGGCTGGCCTCAAACGCCGCCGCGCGGGCACGCGAACGCTTCTCGCTGCCCGGCGTCCGCCGACAATTGGTGCGAATCTACTCGGACCTGGCCCCATGCCGCTCTTGAAGGGCCTATTCCCTCTCTCCTATAATGCGATCCGACAGTGCCGCTGCCGCGTCGCCGACCGGCGCATCGATTGAGTTT
>JASLZV010000014.1 GCA_030754715.1 Phycisphaerae bacterium | reverse complement strand
GTCAGCTCCATGGGGCCGCCGGTCATTGACATCTTGATCCGCTTGTAACTTATGTGCACGACCTGCGTCTTGTCCGCGGCCGGCTTCTCGGCCGTCATCTCAAAGGCCATCAACATCTTTATGTTTTGCCTCATCTCCCCGGCCGGGGCCATAGTAATGTCCTGCTTCATGTCGGCCTCGGTCGTCATGACGTAGGTGCCCGCCGGATATCGTTGCTTCAGGGTGATCTTGTCGGCGGCCGTGGAGGCCGAAACCGCCAGTACGACAACCAGTACAGCCGGAATTACTTTGCGCATGAGTGGTTTTCCTTTCACTTTCGCTTCCATGCAGCGTCAAAGGCGGACATTTCCAGGATACGCCCCGGTCCGCAGCCGCCATAGCATATCTGCGGTAGCCATGTTCGATATTCTACCCACCCCAACTCGGGCTTGTCCATTGCCGCCCGGCCCCGGGGGGCGGCGAGAGTCCCTAACAAAATGAAACGCAGCACAGAGGCCGAGCGATTTGTCGGCCAGCAAGGAGAGCGAAGCAGGCAACTCCCTGCCGGTTGCCGATGCGGCTCGACGCCGCCGGACGGCAAAAGAGCCGGCCGAATGCCGCATCACTTTGTTTAGGGGCTCTAATCACATCAGGTTCACCGGGTCCACGTCGGCGAGCACTTCAGCCCTGATTCCCCGGCAAATTTCTTCCATTCGGGGATACAGCACCCGCTGCATCCATCCGGGGGCCCTTTGGTCGCTGCCGGTGTCTCTGTCGTTTCTAGCGCCCAGTATCAAAAGGATATCAAAGCGGAAGCGGTCGCGGATTTTCTCTATTTCGGCGCGCTTTGGACCCATCATCGTGATCGGCTTCTGCCGGACGTTTCGGGCACGAATGCCAAGAAGTTTTTGCAGCGCGCCGGCAAGGGCCTCGGCCCCCCCCGCCGCCCGATCGGCCTTCTCGTGGCGCACCAGGAACCGGATCATCCGGGAAAACGGCGGCAACTGCGCCTCGCGTCGCTGGGACATCTCAATTCGGGCAAAGCCATCGTAGTCATGCCGCGAGGCGAACAACACGGCCGGTTCATCGGCGTGCAGCGTCTGAACGATAACCAGACCGGGCACCTCGGCCCGCCCGGCACGGCCGGCTACCTGCACGATCAACTGGAACGTCCGCTCGGACGATCGGAAGTCCGGAAGCGACAGCGACGTGTCCGCCGACAGCACCCCCACCAGCGAAACGCGGGGGAAGTCCAGACCCTTGGCCACCATCTGCGTGCCCAGCAGTATGTCCAACTCGCCGGCGGAATACGCATCGAAAACCTTCTGAAACTGCTTCTGCGAGGTCATGGTATCGGAGTCTATTCTCGCCACCCGCGCGTCGGGGAACTTGCGGGCCAACTCCCCCTGGATCCGCTGAATCCCCATGCCAAACAGCAGCAGTTTGCCCTCGCAGGCCGGACAGCGTTCCGGCAGCGAGGCGGTGTGCTGGCAGTAGTGGCACATGACCATCTCGGTGGCCCGGTGGAACACCATCGGCCGCGTGCACCGGTCGCAAGTCAACTCCCACTTGCAGTGCGGGCAAAACACGTAACTGGCGAATCCGCGACGGTTCATCAGCAGGATAACCTGTTCGCGGCGGTCCAGCGCAGCCGCCAGTTGGCGTGTCAGCGTTCGCCCGATCAGTTCAACGCGGTGGGACCGGATTTCCTGTCGCAGGGGGACAATTTCCAGACGCGGCATGGGAACGCCACGCACCCGGCTGGGCAGGCGCAGCATCTCGTAGCGACCCGTCTGCACGTTGTGCAGCGACTCCAGCGACGGCGTCGCCGAACCCAGCAGCACAGGAACGCTCGCCAGCGAGGCCCGCATTACCGCCACGTCGCGACCGTGATATCGCGGGACCGTGTCCTGCTTGTACGTGCCTTCGTGTTCCTCGTCGACCACAATCAGACCCAACTTGCGCGCCGGGGCAAACACGGCGCTTCGCGGACCGATCACGACTGAAGCGTGACCGTCGCGTATCTGCTCAAAGTAGAACGCTCGCTGGGCGTCGCTCAAAGCGCTGTGCAGCACGGCCACACGCTCCAGGCGCTTGACCAGCCGCTGGAGAGTCTGAGTGGCCAGGGCGATCTCCGGCACCAGGAGGATCGCCTGCTTGCCCGCTGCGGCTACCTGTCGGATCGCCCGCACGTAGATTTCCGTCTTTCCGCTGCTGGTTACGCCGTACAGCAGTGTCGCCGAGAATCCCCCCCCAAGCTTCGATTGCATAGCGGCCAACACGGCCTGCTGGTCGGCGTTCAGTTCGAAAGGGGTCTCGGCGGCCTGCTCCCGGTCCCCGGCGGCTTGCCCCAGCCGCACCGGCCGAGAGTCGGTGCGGACAAGCCCGCGACGCTGAAGACGGACAATGCTGTTGCGCGCCGCGCCGCTGTGTTGCATCAGTCCCTGGAGCGTCAGTGGCTCGACGCCTTGACTGCGGGCCTCTATCAATTCGTCCAGGGCCTGCCGCTGCCTTGCGCCCAGTGATCCTGTCTGAAGTGCAACTTGCGCTTCGGCCGGATCGACGGCCAGGTACACCACCGTCTCGGATCGCCCCGCAAAGCGCCCTATCGCCGAGGGGATCATCGCCGCCAGCGCCATCCCCAGCGGGGTGAGGTAGTAGCGGCTGATCCACTGCCCCAGTTTCCAGCACACCGGGTTGAATTGCGACTCGGCATCGATCAGTTCGCCGACGCTCTTGAGGACGCCGCGCCGGGCATCCGCCCCGCGGTAGCGCGTTACAAACGCCAACATCGGCCGATTGCCCCGCCCAAACGGCACGCGCACCCGCTGGCCCACTTGCGGTCTGCCCATAGTCGCCGGCCAGAGGTAGTCGTACGTGCGCCACACGTTGGCCGCCACCGCTACGGCAACTGTCACGTCAGCGCCGTCAAGGTCCACCGGCATATGGGTGGCCTCGTCCGGCTGTGCGCGGGCGTCGTCAGGTTCTTCAAACAACCGCGACATGCTCGCATACTATCCGCACAGGACCCCACAGTGAATAGGTCACGGCGAATATGCCCTCCGCCGGCAGTGGACCAACGCCCCGGCGCTATTGTCATTGTGGCGGGCGGTCTGTATGCTTATGGCGCGCAGGCGAAGCGCAACTGGCCCGGTGTCCAGGGTCTCGCAGGAGAAACCGACATGGCAGATATACGTGCAGGCGAAACGCCTGTCGCCCAGAGCAAAATCCTCGTGGTGGACGATAATCCACAGAACCTGGAACTGCTGGTGGCCTATCTCGAACCGATAGGCTGCGAAGTCTGCACCGCCAGCGACGGTCTGGGTGCTCTGGAAAAGGTTGCCATTGAAGACCCCCACCTGATCCTGCTGGACATCATGATGCCGCGGATGAGCGGGTTCGAAGTCTGCCGCAAGATCAAATCCGACCCCGAAACGAGAGACATCCCGGTAATTATGGTGACGGCGCTGACCGAACTGGGCGACATTGAGCGGGCCGTTGACAGTGGAACCGACGACTTCATCAGCAAACCGGTAAACCGCCTGGAACTGCTCACCCGCGTCAAAAGTCTGCTGCGGGTGCGACACCTGAAAAACGAACTCGACCGGACGCTGGCATATCTCAGCGAAGTCGAGAAACGCGGCAGCGCAACCTTGGAAAATTAGACCACCCCGCAACCACCAGATGCCCGAGGCGAATCCATGCGACGATTGCCGACGTTTCCCCTGGCAGCGGCTGTCCTGATTTCTTTGACGTGTTGCGGGTGCCGGGAAACCGTCGCCAAAACCGATCTGGTAAGAGAGGCCGCCCGCCTGGCCAAGGGCGATGTCACGCCCGACCGCCCGGCCAAGGCCCTGCCCGCGCCGGCGCCCGCCAAGCCTCCGTCGGTGCGCGAACCTCGTCCCGCGCCGTCGCCGGCGATACGCAAACCTCGCCCCGTACCTCGGCCGGTCCCGTCCCCCGGGAAGATAACCGCGACGGCCGAACTACAGGCCGTCGTCCGGCGCGCCGTAACATCCGACGGCACAACGGTTGTCGAACTGGCCAACGGGATGACGGTAATCATCAAGCCCACTCGAACCACCCCCGTGGTCAGCGTGCGGGGGTACGTCCGCACCGGAGGGCTTTTCGAAGGCCAATGGCTCGGATGCGGATTGAGCCACCTCCTGGAGCACCTGGTAGCCAAGGGTGCGGTACATGATGGACAGCCACAAACGGGTGCCGTCGCGCCGTCCAAACAGACGCGAGACCGCGTCGCGGAGATCGGCGGGCAGAGCAACGCCTACACCAGCCTGGCCCGCACGTGTTACCACATCAGCGCAGCCGCATCAAAAACCGCCGATTGCATTGATATGATCGCCGACTGGATGTCCCGCGCCAGAATCACACGCGAAGACTTTCATCGCGAGCACGGCGTGGTGCAGCGCGAACTGGAGATGGGCAAGGACGAACCTCACCGGCAACTATGGTACGCCCACGCAGCCAACGCCTTCGCCGGCCACCCCGCAGCCGTACCGGTAATCGGATATGCGCGCCCGCTGGCCAAAGTGACGCTACAGGACGTGCGGGCCTACCACCGCAAGACCTATATTCCCCAGAACATGGTCTTCTGCGTGGTGGGCGACGTGGATACCGACGAGGTGCTGAAGCGAGTCCGCCTGGCCTTTGGGGGCTTCCACCGGCGGCGGCGCGAGGCCGTCAGTCTCCCTCAGGTCAGACCGCTGGCCGGCGTCCGGCGAATAGTACGACACAGCCCCATCCTCAGGAGCGTCATGGAGACCATCAGTTTCCAGACCGTCGCGCTGATCCACGAGGACCTGTACGGCCTGGACGTGCTGAGTTACGTGTTGGGCAAAGGCCGGGCCAGCCGCCTGGTGCAAAAAATCGAACGCGAAAAGAAACTCGTCACCTCGATCTCTTCCAGTTCCTGGACGCCCGACTGGGGCAAGGGATATTTCGCCGTCACCTTCCGCGCCGAATCCGACAAGGCCGACGCCGCCGAGCAGGCCATACTGGCCGAGTTGCGGTCCGTCATAAACGCGGGTGTCACCGACAATGAACTCGCCCGCGCCAAGCGACAGAAGACAGCCGACTTCGTCCATGGGCAGCAGACCGTCGAGGACATTGCCGGCACGCTGGCCGTCGACTACATGAGCACCGGGCAAGTTGACTTCTCCCGCAACTACACCCAGCGCATCCAGGCGGTCACCGCCGACCAGGTCCGCCTGGCGGCCCGAAAGTATTTCACATTCAACGCGATGGCCGTCACAAGAATGGCCCCGCCGTGGACGGCGACAACACGCCCCGCCCCCACCGCCGCTGCGCCTGCAATCGTCGCCTCGCCGCAGCTCTTCTCGATGTCCGAGGGCCTGCGGCTGCGAGTGGTATTATATCCTGTTGACACGGTCGCCTTGGTCTCCATGGCGTATACCGTCAAGGGCGGCCTGCTGGCCGAAATTAGGGAAACCAACGGCCTGGGCACGTTGATGACGGCCTTGAGCACCCGCGGGGCAGGCAGGCGGTCGGCAAGGCAGATAGCCGAATTCTTCGACGCCGCCGGCGGAAGCATTACGGCCAACTGCGGGAATAGCACCTTTTACTGGCAGGCGACGGTGCTGGACGACTCCTTTGATCAGGCTCTGGAAATCTTCGCCCACGTGATACGCCGGCCGAGGTTCGACCCGCAAGAACTGGAGATACTGCGACCCAAGATACTGGCAGGCATCAAGCAGACACAGGAGCACTGGTTCGGCCAACTCAAGAAGTACCACCGGTCGAAGTTCTTTATCAATTCGCCCTACGGCATGCTGCCGGGGGGGCGAGAGGAAGTGGTTGAAAGGGCCGCCGCCAACCACCTCCGCCAGTTCCACGAACTGAACATCCGGGGGCTTGTTACCGAACCGGCCGTCCTGACGATCTACGGCCACTTTGATCCCCGCGAGGTCCGCAAGAAAATTGAGGAGGTCTTTGCCTGTCCCATGAAAGGTGTGCGATTCCCCGGCGCGGAACCTCCGCCGCGACGCGTCGGGCCCGAAGGCGAACTGTACGTGATGAAGACCGACAACAGGCAGGCGGGCATCATGGTAGCCGCCCCGGGCATGGAAATAACCAACCTTGAAGACCGCTTCGCCATGACGGTGCTCGATGCGATCATCAGCGGCTATCATCTGCCTTCCGGGTGGCTGCACGCCGAACTCCGCGGAAAAAAACTGGTCTACGTCGTCCACGCCTACAACTGGGCGCCCCTGCGACCCGGGGCCTTTCTTGTTTATGCCGGCTGCCAGCCGGGCAAGGCGCCCGAGGTGGTCGAGATTATCAAAAAAACTCTCCGCAAAGCCGCCGCGTACAGGCCTTCGCAGAAGGAAATTGACCTTGCCGTCAACAGCATCCTGACCGCTGAAATGCTGGACAACCAGTCGATGTCACAAAAGGCGCTGAGGGCGGGGCTGGATGAACTTTACGGCTTCGGCTACGATTTCTGCGCCAAACTCGAGACGCACTATCGCAAGGTCACCCCGGCAGAGGTCGCCCGCGTGGCCAAAAAATACCTTACCGGCGGATACGTGGTTACTGTTACCACGCCAAAACCGGAACTGTTCCAAGCCGCGACAAGCCGATAGTAGCCCCCACCGGGGATTGGAGATTCTGTAGATGTCCGCGAAACAAGACGTTCTAAGCATGTCGGCACGAGACTTTGCCGCCGCAGCAGCCGCCAAGACCCCCACCCCGGGCGGCGGCAGCGTGGCCGGAGTGGTTGGAGCCCTGGCGGTGGCCCTGGGAGAGATGGCGTTGAACTTTTCAAGGGGCAAAAAGAAACTCGCCGAGCATGAAGAATATTACGCCCACCTGTCCGGTCGGCTTGAAAAGGCCCGCAGCATGTTCTATGACCTGGTTGACGACGACATCGCCGCCTATCAACTCTACCAGCAGGCCAACCGCCGGGCCGACGGACCCGAAAAGGAACAGGCCGTCCAGCTGGCCACCGCCGCGGCGATCAACGTGCCGCGACAGGCCACCAAACTCGCCCTGGCCCTGCTGGACGACATACGGGAACTGAGCGCCAAGTGCAACACATGGCTCATCACCGATCTTCTGGCCTCGGCTGCCCTGGCCGTTGCCACCGTCACCCTCAGCGACTACAACGTCCGCATCAATATCCCCAGCGTGACCGACAAGGCCGCCGGGCGGGACATCAAACAATCCTCTGCGGACGATCTGAAGTGTGCGAAAAGGATCCACGCGGAAATCGAAGAGGCCGCAAAACAATATCTGCTGTGAAAAACCGCCGATATCCTCGATCGGTCCATGAAATTCGCGTAATTCACAAACGAATTGTTTGACGATGACAAAGGAATACAACATCCGTAAAGCCACTGGCCAGTGCTCCGCCTGCCGGAAGTGCCTCGAGCCCGGCACGGAGCTCACGGCCACGGTAACGGAAGACGGGCAGGAACTTCTTCGCCAGGACTTCTGCGACGAATGCTGGTCCCAGGCGTCGGGGGGGGAAGACAAGGACGTCCTGTGCGTCTGGCGCACCCGCGTGCCCCAGCCGGCGGAAAAGAAAAAACTGTTCATCGACGACGAGTTACTCGTCAATCTGTTTGAGCGGCTGGGCGGCGACGACCGGGATTCCAGGATCAATTTTCGCTACGTGCTCGCCCTGGCGCTGATGCGCAAAAAACTGCTGGTGTACGACCGCATGGATACGGACGACGCCGGCCGGGACATCTGGACAATGCATCTGAAGAGACAGGAGGCAAAACACCGCGTGATCGATCCGAAGTTGACCGTGGATCAAATCGCCGAGGTCATCGCAAATCTGGGCGAGATTATGGAGGGCGAGTTTTGACCGCTTCGCACCGAACAATGTGGCTGGCTCTGTTGGCCGCTTTGGCCATCGGACTGTCCGGCTGCCCGCGGCCGCTGCCCAAGACGCAGGTCTCCCTGGATACGCTGGTGGGCGAATACAACGCCAACGCCGCCGCCGTGCCGAGGCTGTGGGCCCGCGTCAAGGTCCGCGCGGCCAAATACGACCCGCTCACCGGCCTGGAGACCCGTTCACACGGCTCGCGGCTTCTGCCCCCCAACGGCCTGCTGCTGCTGAGCAAGGGCAAAAATCCGCTGGGCACCCACAACTTTGTCCTGATCGTGCGCGAGACCTTGGCCCACGAACTGGCCCGCGTGGGGGTCAGCCGGGACGAAGGCGTCTATTACATGTGGCAGAGAATGTGGGAAAAGGAGGCGCAGTGGGGGCGGGTAGAACTTGCCGGGGCGCCGAACATCCCCCAACTGCCGATCGACCCGCTCGGCCTGCTGGCCGTTCTGGCCGTCTGCCAATTACCCGGCGACTTCACCCACCTGCCCACCGTCGCGTTGACCATGAACACCCGCCCGTCCGAGCAATACGCCTACGTGCTGACGTACGTTGACCGCCGGCCGATCTCTCGGCAAATCGGCTTTCGCCGCGAGTTGCACTTCGTCTGGCACGACGAAAAGCCCCGGCGGTTGTTTCGGATAAATTTCTTCGACTCTCGCGGCCGGCGGGTGATGGCCGCGAATGTGGGTGACTACAGGCCCATCGACGTTTCCACCATGGAGGACCCACCCCAACATCCACCTATCATGCCCACCGACATCGAGATCGCGTGGTTCGATGACCAGGACCGCAAGACCAGCAAGGTTCATCTGTGGCTGTCGGAAATGACCGCAGTCGAAACGTGGGACGTGTCCCAGTGCCGATTCAAGGAAAACCTGCCCGGGGATATCCCGCCCGAAAAGGTGATTCAGGTGGACAAGGGGATTGTCCGGCCGCCCAAAGGTGTCCGCAAGTGAAGCGATTTCGTGCAAGGGTGACGTGGACCCGTTCATCGGGCCTGACCGGCGTGCTGACGGCGGCAATGATGTGTCTTTGCGCCGCCGCCGTCGGCGATTCCGGCGATGAAGGCTCTTTCAATCTCGATGAGATGCTGCTGGCCGGAAGCGACCAGGGCGTCTGGCTCGTTCGCCGGCATCGTCGCGACAAGGCTGCCGTGTTTGACGTGGTGGTCCGCCCGAGCGGGCAAGAGTGGCGGTGGGTCCTGAGGGATACAACCGGGCGTCCGGCCGCCGCCGCCGCGATGGGCCTGCGCCTGCACCTCCTGTCCGACCCACCCACCACCTACCAGATAATCGCCACCCCGGATAGCGGAACCGCCAGGATCACACCCGCCCCGAGGCCCGACGACCCCAACTGGCCTGCCAATAGCACAGCCGTGGCGGCCTGCACGGTCCCGCCCTTCGCACAATCCAAATTGCCGGGCGTCATCGCTATCGTAACACCTGTGCACCAGCCGCTCTCCGGTCCCCGCTCGACGGGCCGGCCAAGCCGCATGGACGTCTTCCAGACCGTCGCGGGCAAGTGGACCCACCTGCCGGAACTTGCAATCACGCTGCCAAAAAACGCCACCCGCACACCGGATGCACGGGTATCTGTTGCGGCCACCGGCGATTCGCAACAGGCCTTCGTACTGGTCGCCGGCCGGACCGCCGCCGGAAGTTACCTGGCGGCCTGGAAGGACGGAGCGTGGAAGCCCCTGCAGTTGCCGGCGGCGCCCGAACGCCCTGTGGCGGTGCGATTGGTGCAGGGACAGGTGGTGCTGGTAACGGCTATTCCACTTGCCGGAATCGCGATAGCAGACAAAAGCCGGAATCCCGCTTATCACATCCAGATGCGCGTGATTGATACCCAGGGCCCCGCCGACGAGGCTCAACTGATCACAAAAGGCCTTCAGGACACCCAGCCGCTGCTGGTGTCCGGCAAGTCGCCACCTTTGACGGTCTCCCTGGGCGTATCGGACGGCAAACTCGCACTGCTGTGGTGGGACGGCCAGGCCATTCAGTTCGCCATGTGCGGCCTCAGCGGCGGCCTCATCACACAGGGGTCGGTGGATGTGTTCACGCAGCCGCCGCCAGGACTCTCCGGGCAGGATGTCTGGCAGTATTTCCTGTGGGGGATACTGATGGCGACACTGGGTGCGACGCTGCTGGGTCGGGGGGGCAGGACCATTCACGGGCCGTTTGTCCTGCCCGCTTACCTGGTGACCGGCGCACTGCCGCGGCGGGGCCTGGCGGCCGTAATCGACCTGCTGCCGTTCCTGGTGCTGTCCGGAATTGCCGCCCAAATCGCTTTGCCTATGAGCCCCGCTGAACAGAAGCAGTTGCTGACGGCCGTCATGGACCAGCAATCCCCCGTCCCCTTCGAACTGGCCTGGTGCCTCATCGGGGTGCTCCTGCTGTATGTCGTTTACGGCACGGTGATGGAGGTGAAATTCGGCGCCACGTTGGGGAAGATGGTCGTAAAACTGCGCGTCATCGCCAGCGAGGGCAGACCCCCCACCGTCTGGGCCGCAGCCATGAGGAACCTGCTCAAACTCGTGGAACTGTTTTCTTGGCCGCCCATCGCACCGGTCCTGATGCTGATCCCGATGATCACGCGCACGCGCCAACGTCTGGGCGACATGCTGGCTCGTACGACCGTCGTTGAGGCTATCGAAAAACCATTGCACGGGCCGCCTGATCTCCCCACAAACCCGGAGGAAAAGGAAACGCACGACAACCCGGAAGAATGAAGCAGCCTCGAGTGGTGAAGTCTCAAAACTCGGACGCTCAACTGTCCGCCCCCTTGCCTGCGGCGATGCTTTTCACTCCCCGGCCGGTGTGTTTCAATCGTCCTGCTTGTCGTCTTCCTCCTCGTCGGGGACTTTCCACTTATCGGCCTCGTTTATGTCGTCGAGTTCGCGTTCCATGTATCGCAGCATCTTTTCCTGCATCGGGGACAGTTTCCGATAGTATTCCAGCGTGGACTGGTAACTGGCCACCATCTGGTTGATCTTGATCAACTGCCACTTCTGGATGCACTCGACTTCTTTGATATTCGAGAATGGGTCGCAGGCAAAGGATATCTCTCCGTCCTCGCCGCAGCGGAAGAATTCGCAGTCTTTGCACTGGATCATGTCAATTACCTCGTGGTCCCTTCATACGCGTCTTATCCGGCAATTCATCCGCCGTGGACCTGGCCCCAGGGGCGGTGCACCGTACTGATCGAATCATAACAACTTTAACGGCCGGATACCAACGTCGCGAAAATTTCCGGATCATCCCTCATGGCGGTCCGGGGAAATATGCTTCTCCCGCCCGGTGTCTACGATATAATGCCCAAGTTCTGAGAACTAATGCGCCCTGTGTCGGCGACCAGTTCGCCCCGGGCGCATCTGGAAACGGATCGCATATGACGATTAACATTCTGTGTGTCGGTGACGTGGTCGGCAAGCCCGGGCGGAACATGCTGGCGGGACATCTGGCCAACCTCATTGCCGATCGAAACATCGACCTGGTGGTCGTCAACGCCGAGAACGCCGCCGGCGGCAGCGGACTGACGCCACAAATGTTCAAAAAAATGCGCCACCATGGCGTGGACGTGGTGACCATGGGAGACCACGTGTACCGCAAGAACGATCTAATCCCTCTGCTGAAGCAGTCGGACAGGATCGTGCGACCGGCCAATCTCTCTGCGCGGGCCGCCGGTAGGACTTGGACCGTGGTACCGACCAAGTCCGCCTCCACCGAGGTGGCCGTGGTGTCCATCCTGGGCCAGATGTTTATGGGCTGCAACAATTCCCCTTGGGATGCCGCCGCCCGGGTCCTGGCCGAAATCCCGCCGCAGGTTAAAATCCGCGTCGTCGATTTCCACGCCGAAGCCTCCAGCGAAAAAATCGCCATGGGGTGGTACCTTGACGGGCGGGCCAGCATCGTCTTCGGTACCCACACCCACATCCCCACCGCCGACGGGCGCATTTTGAACCGGGGCACCGCACACGTCAGCGACCTGGGCATGACCGGCCCCTACGACAGCGTCCTGGGCCGGCGCAAGGACCGCGTGCTCAGCGCGCTGACTACCTCCATGCCGGAACGCTTCGACATAGCCGAGGACGACCTGAGGCTCTGCGGCGCGCTGGTTGCGGTGGACGCGGACACCGGCAGGGCCCAGTCCATCGAGCGCATCGAAGTAATGGAAACAGATCAAAGCGAAGAACAATCAGGCAGCGACCAATAGCATCACCGATTCGGTCGCCCGATGGTCTGTCCCCCGTTGTGCTGTCTGCTCATCCGAATGACACCCGCAGCCGTCTGCCGAACCGTCAAAACAATACCCTCGGCCTCGCGACGGATTTCCAGATCAGTCGGCTCGTCCGGCTCAACGGCAGAAAAGAACCGCGCCGAAAATACATCCTCAACCCCCGGCCACCTGAGGCAAATCCGTACCGGACCGGCCACAACGCAGCTGCGCTTGTCTTTTTCCAGCGAGTAGCCGTCGGCTGACACGAGGTTGTAATCGGAACCCACCGAGCGACTCAGCGTGACGGCGAAATCACCTCCCGGCAGGACAAAACAGTTCGTCCTTAGAGCAACCGGCTCCGTCCTTACGGCGTGGGGATGAAGTATCCACTTTCGGCCGCGAAGAATCTTGAACAACCGGCTGTAGCGCCGCAGCAAGACGACATGTTCAGGCGAAGGTCCGCCGGCGACAACGCCAGGTTGTGCGCCTGCAAAAAGGCAGGCGTTCAAAGCGTCTTCCAGTTTTGATGGGCTCCAGTCGTTTGGGATAAATAGCACCACCGGCTTTTCCAGACCCAGATACATAACGCTGCCAAGCCACTGCCAACTGCACTCGGCCATAAACCCGTCAACGTACCGAACCACCTCCAGGGTATTGGGGCCGTTTGCCCAGACGGCCTTGCCGCGCCGGTGGGCAGCCGCACAGATACGCCGGGCGGCATCCTGTACGGCAAAGCCGATCATGGCCACAGGCTTGTCGCCGCGTGCCGAGACTCCGTCATCGTGGGCAAAGTCAAACTGGTTCCAGTGCAGTTCATCCAGGAAGAAACCCTCAATCCCTGGAAATAAGTCCAGGGCTCGCTCCGTCATTTCGTCCAACTGCTTGCCCCAGGTCGTATCAGCGGCCGGATACATCGGCGCGTTGCGGTAATAATCCTGGAACAGCGGCGTTCCTTCCGCCGACGTAGCCAGAGAGCCGGGAAAATCACCAAGGTGGTCCAGGCTTAGGACTATCGGGTTTGTGTAGAGATAAGCGCCCACGCCTTTCCGGCCGAGCATCTCTATGTAGTCGTTCAGGTCTTGGCGCGTGATCGTATTCTCCGCTTTGTTGCTTATGGCCGAGCGCATGTCGCGAAAGCCCGTCCGACTCAGTCTTTCAAGGTCGAAATGCTCCAGCAGACTCCCGGCCATCCAGTCGCTCCAGGAGTCCTGCTGCGGGGCGTAATCGCCGTAGTGCGTAAAGACGTTGGCGTGAATCTCCTGCCAGGTGAGGCCCTGGTCGTCGACTAGGCTATTGACGGTCTCTTCGCCCAGCAACTCCCCGCCGGTCATCGGCCCTTCATGGTTGAAGATCGACTCCTGGTGAACCCGGAAGTAATCCCGATAGCGATCGCGCACGCATCGCAGCACGTCCCGCCAGCAGCCCCTGACGGGCACAAGTAACATCCTGGCCACAGCCGTCTTCCCGCGCCCAAGCCGCAGGTGGGTCCATCGCACCACCAGTGAGATGTCCGGCTGCTCTCGCACAAAGAAATACTCCATCCGCGGTTTGGCTACCTCCACCGGCTGGATAATCGCCAGGCCCGCGTCCGTTTGGGGATCGTACGAGGCGACTACAGGCAGTACCGAGCAGTGGAACGACTCCTCATTGAACATATTGGGGCCGTA
>JASLZV010000149.1 GCA_030754715.1 Phycisphaerae bacterium | reverse complement strand
GATTACCGGCTGGAGACCGTAGCGGACAGGCACGGCCCCAAATCGTTGCCCAATGTCCCTGCGATACCGCCCGTGGCGAACCATGCGGTACAGCCACAGCGGGCTGGAGGCCACCAGCGCCGAGGCATACACCGTGTCGAGAAGAATACCCACAGCCACAAGTATCCTGGGCGCAGAGGCGGGTGTCAATGCGCTGGCCGCGTCGCAGCGCCCTACGGCGCCGAGAGAAACCTGCCCCCAAAAGCGGATTACTTGTGCCCTTGGCGGCCGCCGGCGGTGTATTTCTCGATTGTCTTGGCCAGGTCAACGTCGTTGATGTTGGCCAACGTGCACAACCAGGCTAACACGTCGGCGAACTCCTCTTCCTTGTCCCCCTGGTTCCCTTCGGCCAGCGCGGTGGCCAGTTCGCCCACTTCCTCAATGAACCACAGAAACGTTGCCGGCGTGCCGCGCTGCTTGTCCCGGGCATAGTACCGGCGGTGGATGAACTCCTGGAATTCTCTTATCGTCACGCTATACCTCGCTGTCTTCTTTGAGCCTGTCAATGACGGCGTCGATCATCTTGATGACTTGGGCGACCTTTCGGACCCGGTCCAATTCGGCTGCGTCACGGCGCGCCAGGTCGGCAAGATACCGCATCATCGCCATCTTTGTCCAGGCGTCGGCGGAGGTCGGCTGAAGGATGCACACCTTGTCGATGGCCGCAATCGCCTGTTCATAGCGGCCTTTCGACCGGTGGATCGAAGCGATCGCCTCGTACGCGCCGGCCATCGCCGGCCCAACACCTTGCATTATAACCCAACCCGTCTATGCGCAGACAACGGGCCGCCCAAACGACACCGGCGGCCCGAATCTTGCCTATGCGCCTGCCTTATTCTTCGCTGATCGCATCAACCGGGCAGGCATCTACGCAACTGGCGCAGTCCACGCACAGCTCCGGATCGATCACGTACTTGGGATCGCCCTCCTTGATTGCCTCGGAAGGGCAGGTCTCCACGCATGTACCACACATCGTGCATTCATCAGAAATCACATAAGCCATTTTGTACTCCTCTTGCCTTGTACGGTAGTTTTCCACGCCCCGCACACCCGCGAGACGTTTTCGTTCCATCGTCTATCCTATAATCTCGACTCCACCAAATTCAAGCCGGTTCTTTCAGAACAGGACCATTCTTGCCGTCCATGAGCCACAGGTCTACACTGTCTGGAGGTGTTCAGCCGTGAGGGCTTCAAGTTCGTCTCGGCCTTCGACATCCAAAAGGCCAAAATCGGCAAGCGGGTCGGAGCGGTGACTGTGCGCCACATCGACAAGCTGGCCGCCATTGTAAAGAGACAGAAGGTGGAGTTGGCCATGGTGACCGTGCCGGCCCCGGCGGTTAAAGAAGTCGTCGAGCGATTGATTCAGGCCGGCATAAAAGGAATCCTGAACTTCGCTCCGGCCGCAATCAACCCCAGGCCCGGTGCCACCATCAACCAAGTCGATTTGGCCGCCCACCTGGAACAGCTCAGTTTCCAGGTCACCCGCGCCGGCCGCACCAACAGCCAAAGGCGATAATTCTCTTGCAGGCCCGCCGGGCTCGGCCGTATGATCCTGTTTTGACATACCTCTCCTGAAGGACGCCGAGCGCGTCCTTTGTTGGTATCGGTGGATACCGCGGCGGTGGCTGGTGTGCCTTCCGGGACGGCTCCAGAGAACCGGAAAATGGCAAGAAATAACAATCAATCTAGGGATTCCGACACGGAGTACGCCCTGCCGTTCGAGCAGGAGATCGCCGGCCTGTACCGCCAGATCGGAGGGTTGGAACAGGCCCAAGCCGGCGGCGGGCGGGATTACTCCGCCGAGATCCGTCAACTGCGAACCCAATACGTCTCGCTGCTTACCAAGACCTACGAGAACCTGACGGCGTGGGAGACAGTTCAGGTCTCTCGCCACCCGCAGCGCCCGCTGGGCGGCGACTACATCGAGCGGATCGTCAAGCACTTCGTGGAACTGCACGGGGACCGGCGCTTCGGCGACGACCGAGCCATCCGTTGCGGGTTCGGGCGAATCGGCACCGAGAAGGCCATGCTTATCGCACAGCATAAGGGGCGCGACACCAAGGAACGCCTGGAGTGCAATTTCGGCATGTGCCACCCGGAAGGCTATCGCAAGGCCCTGCGCGTAATGAAGATGGCCCGAAAGTTCCAATTGCCGGTGGTCTGTCTGCTGGACACTCCAGGGGCCTCTCCGGGCATCGGCGCCGAAGAGCGCGGCGTGGCCGAGGCCATTGCCGTAAACATGCTGGAGATGTCCCGCTTGGCTACCCCGATCGTGGTGGTGGTAATCGGCGAGGGGGCCAGTGGGGGGGCCATCGGCATCGGCGTGGGCGACCGCATCGCCATGATGCAATACGCCTGGTACTCCGTAATCAGCCCCGAAGGCTGTGCCGCCATCTTGTGGCGAACGGGCGAGAAGGCACCCGAGGCCGCCGAAGCCCTGCAACTGACAGCCAAGAACATGCTGGCTCACGACCTGATCGACAACATCATTCCCGAACCGCTCGGCGGCGCCCACCGCGATCCAACCGAGGCGGCCAACAACGTCGAGCGACACATTGTCCGGGCCCTTCGGGAACTCAAGGGCCTCTCCACAGACCGCCTGCTCGAGCAGCGGTACATCCGGTGGCGACGAATGGGCAAGGTCCTCCACACGGACCAGGTGCTCCAACCGGCAAAACAATAGCCTCGGTAAGCGCGGACAAACACAGATAGAGATTAAAAAAGTGCGACCGCCCGAAAAAGCCACTGCGTCTTATCAAGAAGGATCCGCGTTTACCGTGGCTGAGCAATCGGCCGAAGCAATTCGCTGATAAATTCGCCCGCCTCGGATACCAGTTCTTTCAGCCGCCGATCTTTCGCCCCGGCGATGCGGCGGATGATGGCCGAGCCGACAATCGCGCCGTCGGCTACCTCACACACAGCAGCGACCGTCTCGGCGTTGGATATCCCAAAGCCGATGCACACAGGCATATTGGTGTGTTTGCGAAATTCCGCCACTGCCGCAATGGTAGCATCGGGCAGACCGTCCCGCTCGCCGGTAATGCCCGCCACCGAGATATAGTAGATGAATCCGCGGCTGTGTTTGGCGATCTCCAGCCGTCGGGCCGCCGGGGTCGTCGGGGCGACAAGCATGACGTTCGCCAGGCCGCAGGCCGCGGCCTGCGACTCCACCATCGCCGCCTCAACCAGCGGCAGGTCGGGGACCAGCGTCGCATCAAAGCCCGCCTCTCGAGCATCTCGCAGATACTGTTCGACGCCGTGGCGAAAGACAATGGAGTAACTCACCATCGCCACCAAGGCCATCCGCCCGCCGGCGCCACGGTAGTCCCGCACCACCTGGAATATCTTGGCGACGTCCACACCCGCAGCCAGCGCCTCAGTATAGGAGGCCTGAATGGTGGGCCCGTCGGCGATCGGATCGGAAAACGGCACGCCCAACTCGCACACCCGCACCCCACGCAACTCGAAATCCCTCAGCAGCACACCGGTGGCCTCCAGGTCCGGATACCCGGCGGTAAGAAACGGCACCAGCGCCTTTTCGCCTGCCGCACTGAGGTCCGCGAATGCCCTCACAAGGCGGTTCTTGCTCAGGGCGGTCACTTGGGGGCCCCCTTCCGCCGCTCCAGAATGGCCGCAATTTCGTTGCAATCCTTGTCGCCACGGCCCGAGAGGTTTATCAAGATAATCTGGTCGCGGCTCATCGTGGGGGCGAGTTTCATGGCCTCGGATACCGCATGGGCCGACTCGAGCGCGGGGATGATGCCTTCGGCGCGGCTGAGTGCAACCAGTGCATCCATTGCCTCGTCGTCGCTGCAGGAAGTGTATCGCACGCGGCCGGTTTCTTTCCAGTAGGAGTGCTCCGGCCCTACACCGGGGTAGTCCAGCCCGGCAGAGATGCTGTGCACCGGCGCGGTCTGGCCGTCCTGGTCTTGAAGAACGTAACTAAGGCTGCCATGGAGCACCCCGGGGGCGCCACTGCACAGCGGGGCGGCATGGTCGCCGAGGTTCATGCTCCGCCCACCGGCTTCCACGCCTACCATCTTCACATCCTTCTCCTCGATCATCGGGACAAAGATTCCCGCCGCGTTGGACCCGCCGCCCACACAGGCGACAATCACATCCGGCAGTCGGCCCTCAGCCTGGAGCATCTGCCGCCGGGCCTCGCGACCGATGCAACTTTGGAACTCGCGGACCATGATCGGGTACGGATGAGGTCCGGTAACCGAGCCGAGGATGTAATGCGTGGTCTCGACGCTGCTCATCCAGTCGCGCAGGGCCTCGTTGCAGGCGTCCTTCAGCGTGCACTGCCCGGAGGTCACAGGAATTACACGCGCGCCCAGCAGTTCCATGCGGAACACGTTAAGGGCCTGACGGCGGATGTCTTCGGTGCCCATGTACACCTCGCAGTCAAGGCCGAAGACGGCCGCCGCCGTGGCGGCGGCTACACCGTGCTGCCCTGCCCCCGTCTCGGCAATCACGCGATTCTTGCCCATCCGCAGCGTCAGCAGCGCCTGCCCGAGCGTGTTGTTGATCTTATGCGCGCCGGTGTGGTTCATGTCTTCGCGCTTCAGATGTATCTTTGCTCCGCCAAGTTGCTCGGTGAAACGCCTGCAAAAATACATCTCGCTGGGGCGACCTGCGATCTCGCGCAGGCAGCGGTCGAACTCGGTCACAAAGGCCTTGTCGGCCATCGCCGCGGGAAACTCACGGGCCAACTGGTCCAACCCAGCCACCAGCGTCTCAGGGACGAACTGCCCACCGAAGCGGCCGAAGTAGCCCTCGCGCTCGCCCGCAGTCCTACTGTCCTTCTTTTTTGCCATGTCCAGTGCTCCTGAGAACCCACTGAACCCATCCTACTGACACTGCACGTGTCCGACAAGGTGCTTGGGCGGATCAGTTTCTCTGGCATCTGGTCAAGGGCGACATATAATTTGCGATTCCGCAGGCAAAGCGCAATTAACCGCCCGGGTGAAAGGTCTTCAAGACACCAACGCACGAGGAACAACGCGATGGCCAGAAAGAAGCTAAGCGTGATCGGGGCAGGCAACGTAGGAGCCACCTGCGCTGTTTGGGCCGCCAGGCGCGAACTGGGCGACGTGGTGCTGGTAGACATCGTTGACGGTCTGCCGCAGGGCAAGGCTCTGGACCTACAGGAGACCAGCCCAGTGGAGTATTTCGACTCGACGATCACCGGCACGAACGACTACGCCGCCACGGCAGACAGTGATGTGGTCATCATCACCTCCGGCCTGCCTCGCAAGCCCGGCATGAGCCGCGATGACCTGCTGGATGCCAACGTCAAGATCATTAAGGAAGTCACCGCCGCGGTGGCGCGCTATTCAGCAAATGCCGTGCTGATTGTCGTGACCAATCCGTTGGACGCGATGGTCTATG
>JASLZV010000148.1 GCA_030754715.1 Phycisphaerae bacterium | reverse complement strand
TCAACCGACTCAAAGATGTGTTCGGCAAAGCCCAGGCGGACGGCCTCACTGGCTGTCACAGAAACCAGTTCCATTGGCCCGCAAATCGTCGCCAGGAACTGCCAAGGCGTATCTTGCACCGGCGCCGCAGCCGGTTGAGTGGCAGGCGGTGCGCCGCGGACCCGCGCACGCCAATCTCTGGCGTCGACAATCCGCAGTTCGTCGGTCTGCTTGTTGCGGACCAGCCAGATCTCCATCGTTATTGTAATCATCGCCTCGCACAAAGCGGAGTTCCAACCGTTCTGTTCACTCGAGGAACGGATCTGCGTCCGGGCAGCCGACTCAAACTTGCCTCGCTCCTTCTCGGGAATCTCCACAATCTTCCCGGTGCCAAGCATGACCGGCATCGCGGCGCCCATGGCGGTCGACGGCGACAGCACGATCTCGTTGCATGCCAGCGAGATGATCGCCGCGGCGCTAAAGGCCTGAGGGTTGACGTAGGCGACGGTGTAAATGCCCCTCAGATCATCGAGTATAAGGCGGACGATGCTACTCATGGCATCGCTTCTGCCGCCGGGGCTGTCGATGTCGAAGATGATGATCTGCGCGCCTTTGCCTTTGGATCGAGTGATTTTCCGTTTGACGTTTTCGAACATGGTGGTGGTGATCTCACCCTGGATGGGTATCACGAACGCCTGGGTGATCTCTTTCGGCAGCGACGGGGGAGCCTTGGGCGGTCTGGGCACAAACGTGCCCGGCGGAATCAACCGCATCCAATTCTTCACACTGGCGGAATAGACACCCCCGGCCGGCGGACTTGGGGCCGACGCCTGACATTGTGCCCGGCGCGGCGCAACCCCGATAACCGCCAGGAAGACCGATAAAGTCGTTACTGCCTTGAACCGTCTCATACCCCTGGCCTCTTGGCGCCTTTCAAAAAAATACTGCTCAGGCGCCATGATATTCTACCCGGCGATGCGGATGCAAACAAGCGCGACTGGGGCCCAATCGCCGGCGGGCGATTGCCGGCTACTTCACCATTGAGAGTCTCACCGGGCGTTTTTGTCTGGCCGAGATCAACGCCGCTTCCAGAACACGCTGAGTCCGGTAGGCGTCGGCGAAGTCCGGCATCGCCACGATCGGCTTTTTGTCGGCCAACACGCGCACGATGTCATAGGCCATATTCACAAACCCGTGCTCGTAGCCGATGATGTGGGCATCGGGCCACCACGCCTCGGCGTACGGATGGTCGCCGCCGTGGGTGCACATAATGGTCGTCCAGCCACGAACGGCCCGTTCGGCCGTTGCGTCATAGTATTCCAGTTCGTTCATTCGCTCAAAGTTAAACCGAAACGACCCCTTCGTACCGTTAATCTCGAAGCCGTTTCGGTTCTGGTTGCCGGTGGCTTGGCGGGCGGCCTCAAAACTGCCCACCGCCCCCCCGGAAAACCGCGCCAGGAACAGCACCGTGTCGTCCACGGTAACCCTGCCGGTCTTCTTGGCGCCGCGGATGCCTGCGGCGATTCCGCCGGCCGCCGATCCGGTCATCAACCGTCGCTCCTTGATAAACGTGTGGCTGATCGCACCACTGACCTCAGTGATCTCCTGGCCGGTAACGAAACGGGTCATGTCGACGATATGGGCGTTGAGGTCGCCGTGCGCTCCCGATCCGGCTGTCTTCTTGTCAAACCGCCAGGCCAGCGGGACCGACTCGTCGGCCCAGTCTTGTAGATACCACGCGCGGACATGGCGAATCTGGCCGACCTTGCCCTTTCGCACCAATTGATGCCCCAGCGCCACGGCCGGGCAGCGGCGATAGTTGTACCACACGAACGTCTTGGCCCCGGCCTTATCGGCCAGGGCAAGCATCCGGCGGGCGTCGGCCAACGTGCCGGCCAGCGGCTTCTCGCAGGCGACGGCCTTGCCGGCCGCCAGGGCGGCCTTGGCCATCGGCAGGTGCATGTTGTTCGGCGCAGCGATGTCCACCAGGTCGATCTGGCGGCAGGTCATCATCCGCTTCCAGTCGGTGGTGTGGTTTCGCCAACCCCACTGCCGGGCGAAGGCCGCCATCGCCCCGGCGTTCCGCGCGCAAACGGTGTGAAGCACCGGCCTTAGCGGTACCTTGAAAAACTTGCACACCTGGCTCCAGGCGTTCGAGTGGGTCCGGCCCATGAAAGCCTGTCCAATCAGGGCGACGTTCAGCGTCTTGGCCTCGGCCATACTGTGTGCTCCCTACACCTCAATGACTTTCGGTCATCACGATGCTGAAACGTGATCGGGAATCACTATACACGGGGCGTCTCGACAGCCGCCGCAACGCAACTGCCCCGATCAACTCAGCGACTCGGACTGGCCCACCATCGCGGTCTGGGGGGTTTTCTCGGCGCCCCCCCAAGGCCGCAGGATACCCTTCGAGTCGAGGTAGGCCTCGCATCGCGTCATGATCCCCGCGTCGTTGCTGTGCCCATCGAACTGAAGCGTCAGGAAGGGCTTGTTTGATGCAGGTTTGATGAAGTGTCGGATGAACGAGTCAGGCCCGCACTTGAAGTTGGTAATGCAGATAATGTGCAGGTTGGGGGTTTGGCTGACAATCTTGGCCGCAGCCAGCACCCGCTTGCCCAGACCCCAGTACATGTTATCGTTGACGTCGGTGATATCGACTTCGTCGGTCTCCAGGAAATCCAGCGGTATGCAGTTGGCACCGTAGTACTGGCGGAGTTTATAGGCCACCGAGAGATTAATGCCGGCGTCGTGGATATTGTATGGGCGCCCGACCAGTACGATGCCGGGCAGGCCGCTGCGCTTGAGCGTATCGAGTGCCTCGCGCCCGGCGGCGAGCAGTTCGCTCGTAAACCTCTCCTGTGCCTGGTACGCCCGCACCACCGCGGCGCGGACTTTTCGCCTGCCCAGCCCGAGAGGTCTAAAGAAATCCGTCAGTTCACGCGCGACGGCCTTGGGGCCCCGGAAAAAGTGCACTTGAGGCGAGAGGAACTTCTCCGCAAAGCCTCGCAGCATCGGCGAACGCCGGCAGACGAACGGCAGCGTCTGGTGCCATGGGCACAGGTACGCTTTGCCGTCGGACCCTTTCATCTCCATCGAGATGATGTTGGGCACCAGGATGTAGTCGATGTCCTGGCGGTCCAGATTGGCGATGTGCCCGTGGGCAGCGATGATGGGAAAGCACGGCTCAGCCACCACGGAGGCCTGCCCGGCCTCGATGATCTTCTTGTTGGTTGGCTCGCTAAGCACGGTGCGAAAGCCCAGGTGCGCCAGGATCGTCCGCCAAAACGGCAGTTGCCCGTAGGCGAACATGGTCATTGGAATACCTACGGTCACCGCGCCGCCGGGCGCCTCGGGCAGGGCCAGATCGTCCAGAAGCAGACGCTCACGCATCGCCGGAAGGTCCTCAATAACCGGTCGGCAGAGGGACTTGCTGCGCTTGCGGTAGCGGTCGGAACACTTGTCGCCCCAGTGGGTCTTGTTGCCCTCAACGTCGAATTCCTGGATCTGACAGGCGTTGGAGCAACCCTTGCAGGTGAACTCGCGAAGCCCGTAGTTTACCTTCGACAGGTCATACCCGCGAAATCGCGATCGCTTGGCCTCATCCGGCTCCTTACCGCGGTCCTGCGAGACATACCGGCCCGGGGCGTCGTCCCGCCCGCCGTCCGAAACCAATTGCCCAGCCGCGCCGACGACGCGCCCGGATACGCGCATCTTTTCCTGCGCCAGAAGGGCCGCCCCGATCGCGCCGATCACACCGTTGTGCGGAGGGACGATAATCTCCTTACCCGTGACGGCTGCGAAGGCCGCCGCCACCGAGTCGTTGTAGGCCGTACCGCCCTGGAAAAAGATGCACTCGCCGATCCGCCGCCCTCGCACCACCCGGTTGATGTAGTTGTACACCACCGAATAGGCCAGCCCGGCTATCAGATCCCTCTTGTCGGCCCCGCGCTGCATGTAACTGTTCACGTCGCGCTCCATGAACACGGTGCACCGCTCGCCCAGGCGGACCGGCGCGCGGCTGGACAGGGCCAGTTCGGCAAATTCGCCCTCGATGGAAACATCCAACTCCTCGGCCCGCTCTTCCAGGAAACTGCCTGTCCCGGCTGCACACGCATCGTTCATGGTGAAATCCACCACCACGGAGTCCTGGAGGGAAATGTACTTGGCATCCTGACCGCCCAACTCAAAGATGGTGTCCGGCACACGTCCCTGCAGCATGGTCTTACCCACAAACGTCGCGCCGGTCTTGTGGGCGGTGATCTCGTCGTTGACGGTGTCGGCCCCGACGAGTTCGCCGATCAGTTCGCGCCCCGACCCGGTGGTGCCCACGCCGCGGACGACCAGGCGGTCGCCACACTGCTCGGCAATCTGCCCCAGAGCGTCGCCGACCACCTCGATCGGGCGGCCCAGCGTGCGCGTGTAAATCTCTGCGATCACGTACCCGGACGGGTCGATCGCCACCACGTTGGTAGACACGCTGCCCACGTCAATGCCAAGGTAGGCATCCAGGGGCCCGCCGCCCGGCTCGGCGCGGTAGTCCTTCACACGGTCGCGCAGCAGCACCACGTTGTCCATCGTCAGCGGCGCGGTGGTGGGAAAGTGCCCGCTCGACGTGTCGCCGGAGGCACGCAGAGACGCAAGGCGCGACAGGTCCGGCCTCTTGGAGCCCAGATCCATCCCCCTCCGGGCCGCACCCACCGCCGGCACGTGCGCCCAGGCCTCGGGCACCACCAACTGATCGATCCTCAGGTCGAAGACCTCGCGAAGGGCGCGGACGACCGCCGCGTTGGCCGCCACCCCGCCGATCAGCGCCACCGACGGAACCACCGGGTGCGACCGCACCACCGCCGCGCGGAAGTTCCTGGCCACCGCATCACACAGCCCCCCCAGCACCTCCGGCGGCGAGTAGCCCTTCTGCTGGGCATGGATCATGTCGGACTTGGCGAACACGCTGCACCGCCCGGCCACCTGAGCGGCCCGTTCGGCCCCCAGCACCACCGACCCAACCTCCTCGATGGCGTATTTCAGCCGCCCGGCCTGCTGGTCCAGGAAACTTCCCGTCCCGGCGGCGCAGTCACCGTTGGTGGCGTAATCAATGATATCCCCTGCCCCGGCGTCCTTGCCGCTGAATCGCAGGTACTTGGACGTCTCCCCGCCCATCTCGAAGACCGTCGGAACGCGGATACCCATCTCCGCCATGCCCAGCGCGATGGCCTGGAACTCATTGACCTGGTGTGTGTGGAGTTCCTCCGCCGCCAGCTCCGACCCGCTGCCGGTCAGACAAAGGGCGGCGATACTGTCGGTCCCGACAGCCGAGACGATACCCTCGATCAGTTCACAGGCAGCCGCAAGCGGCCGGCCACGCGTCCGGAGATACGGCGAGAGGTAAACCCGCCCAGATCCCTCGCCGACAGGCAGCTCCCGCCAGCCGTCGGTAAATTCCCCGCCCGACGG
>JASLZV010000147.1 GCA_030754715.1 Phycisphaerae bacterium | reverse complement strand
GCTGGCCATTCGTTGATGGATACTCATTTTGCGGTCTCCTAGTAACGGTGGGTTCGTACTGGTTTTTCGCCCACCGTGGGCGTCCTGCCAGCGTCACACATCATTTTGTCGCTTTGGTAATCGCCAGGATTGCCTCGATTACGCGCGTGCGTTCGGCGTCCATGTCACCCATGTATTTCGGATCTGTCAGGTACTTCGACCCACCGTAGTCATTTTTGCGGGCCGTCAGATCGGTCCGGTCGGCTATGTCCTGCAGGAGTTTCAGTCCTGCCCTGCCAGCGGCCTGGGCGCCTGTTGCGCTGCCGGCGACAGCCGCCTGGGCGGCTTTCTTGAGTGTCAGCATGTAGCGGTAATCGTCGATGCCCTCACGCACGCCTTCCCAGGTAACCACGGGAATGACCTGGTCCTTTTCAAAGTAAACGTGGCCGTGGGTGTGTTTCAACTCGGACGTGAATACGAAGTCCTCGCTGTACGGGTACCTGCGGCCGAAACGGTCGGAAAATGACCTTCTGCCTTGGGCATAACTCCACAGGCCCACGCCCTTGAGTCCGATCTTCCAGGGATACCGTCCGTAAAAGTATCTCTCGTAGGCCGTGCAGACCTCGTAAATCGGCCTGCAACTGTACGTCCAGGGATGCTTGCCCATAGACAGGCAGTGCTTGACCCTCTCAGCGGTGCTGCAGCCGATCCACACATCGTACATGTGCCCCAGGGCCGCAGCCCCCTTGGGGCCCATGGCTGTGGTGGTCTTGATGTGCGGCGCGGCTTTCTTCAGCGCCGTTAGAATCCTGCGGGCCCTGGCAATTCTTTCGGGGTAGTCAATCTCATCCTCGACGTAGACCATGAAATCCGGCCAGCCCCTGGCCCGATAGATGTTGTAGAGTTCTATGATTAACTCCGTCCCATAAAGCCCGGCAAACACGTCCACAAGGGGAACATCCCCGAAACCTTCCTCCCGGAGTATGTCCATCATCCGAGCGTAGGTAACGCCGTAGTCGTTGGAGACGTGATTGTCGACGTCGATCTTGAACTTGCCGGTCTTGGCGTCCTTGATTCTGTTCCAGTTGTAGATGGTGAAGGTCGTCATGCCGTGGTCGCGCTGGTCCTGGACGGTCTTCTTGAAGAACTCCGGATTCAGGAACGACTTGTGTGTCCTGCCCGGATAGTACATGAAGTAGCCCATCCCGTCCGGGGCGGAAAGTTCAAACGGCAGGACCCGAACGCTAAGCGGCAGGGAGGTTACGGCGCCGCCGCAAGTCAGAGTCACCGTCCCGCGATAGTCGCCGGCGGGCGCCTTGGGTGGAACCTTCAGGGTCAGCCACAGCCGCTGTGTTCTGCCTTTTGTCAAGTTCAGCGACTCGAACTTGCGCAACAGGTGCTCCTTTGCCTCGAACGACCTGGGGTTCTTCCAGGCCGACTGCCATGTGACCTTACGGAGGTCGATCGCGGACGCGGGGATGGATGCCCCTCCCGGGCCGGTCAGGTCGCCGGCCGCCGCTGTCAGTGTCTTCAAATCGCGCAGGGGATAAACGGAGAACGTTGCCGGCTCAAACTCGCCGCGACAGGCCGACAACGACAGGGCCGAGACGACCTCTTGAGCCTTGGGGACCGCCTTGTAGAGTGCGGCGTGGGTGTAAGGGCGATGGAAAACGATGTAACCGGCCTTTTGCTGCTGATCGGTGGCCGCTGGGGGCGGCCACGAATCGCCCGGGGTGAGATCCTCAGTCTGTGTCCCGCCAAGATAGCGGACCTTTCCGGCGGCATCGACAAGTGTGATATTGTACTTTGCCTCCGTATCGCCGGCCGACACAGGATGCTCGAACGAGATTACCCCCGAGGCACCGGCCTTCAGGGAAACGGACTTTTGATATTTCCTGGTCTCGCCGCCCTTGCCGGCGGCGGGAACTAACTCAAGGGTCAGGGTGCCTGCAAAGTCGCGCCCCGTTTCATTCTCGATGCGCAGGGCTACCGCCGTATGGCCAACCTGGGGCTGGCCGGCAAAGTCCACCTTCCAGTAAAACCGTGAGAAATCGTCGTCCATCACCAGTTCGCCGAACAGTTCGGCATTTGGAAAGCCCCTGCCTCTGGTCGAGTTCCACGAACTGAAGAAGCCGTTACTGTCGTGTTTTTCACCGTAGAGGTCATGCGACCGGTTCAAATTGAGCCCCCAGACCTTGGCGGTGTCGGGATGGAGATGCAGCATGGCCAGGGGGAACGACATCTCGATGGTAAATCCGGTCTTGGTGATCGCGGCCTTGGAGGTGAGGTAGTCCTCGTTGAGGATCTTGAATATGTCGCCCTTGGGCAGGGTTATTCTCGAGGATCCGTTGGCGTGGAGGAGATACTGCTGGAAGGTCTTGCGGTCATGATTGGCGTCCAGAAACACCTCGATCACGCCACCATGGTAGTATTTGAATTGACCGGCGGCTTCTTTCATCCGGGCGCGGAACTTGTCCATCTCCTTGACGGTACATTCCATGGCGATGTAGAGGTTATTGTCGTCGTAGCAGACCCGCCCGATGGTCTGCTCGGGATGCAGCCGGTCGGCGTTGCTGTAGATGCTGAAGCCGGCGGCCTTGGCGGCGGCCTTCCAGCAGGGATCGTCCAGCCGGCCGTCTATCTTCGGGGCGACTTGTGCCTTGACGGCTACGAGTCTTCTCGGAGTCGGTGTTTCTCCGGCGGCTTGTGCCTCAAACGCTGAGACTGCCAGTGTCGCAAGCGTAAACAGGCAGACAACGCGGGCGCGTGTCGTTTTCATGTTCATGGCGCAAGCTCTTTAATTGGCGGACAGTTCCGATACAGGGATCCGTCCATAACTATGGCGGACTGTTGCCTGCGATACTACAACGTCTCGAAGCCCAAGTAAAGCCAGTTTAAAAGTCACCACAAGGGGTCGCCACGGGCCAGTCCGTACCAAGTCGATCGGCATGTCCGAGACTGTCGCAACCGCCGGTACGAACCTTCACTTAGAGCATAGGCGCCTTGGCTGGATGAACACCTCGCAAGTATCCCCTGCACGATCGCACGAACTTGTTTAGAATATCCCCGCCATGAAGCCGATCGTATCAATAGCCATCGAAACCTCGTGCCGCCAGGGAGGGGTAGCATTGGGACTGGAGGGGCGCTTGGTCAAGACCATCGGGTTCGACGCCTCGGCCCGCCACGCCACACAACTGGTCCGGCGCCTGGCGGACCTGCTGGCCGAGGCGACTGTCAAACCCACCGACCTGGACGAACTGTATGTCTCGGTCGGGCCAGGGAGCTTCACCGGGCTCCGCGTGGGCATCACGGTAGCCCGGACACTGGGGCAACTGCTGCCGTCCCTTCGCTGCGTAGCCGTCCCCACGCCCCTGGCGGTGGCCCAAAACGCCCGCGACCTGCCGTGGGAACATCTGGCCGTTGTCCTGGACGCTCGCGACGGCTACATCCACGCCAGTCTGTTTGCCCGCGGCGACGAGCAAATCGTTCCCAACGGGCCCCCGGCTGTGGTACCTGTGAGGGAATTCCTCGCCTCGGCGCCCCGCCCGCTAACGCTCATCGGCGAAGGTCTGGACTACCACGACTGCCGCGGCGACGGCGTAACCGCCGCCGACAGCGCCCTCCGCCTGCCCACTCCCGCCGGTGTATGGCACGTAGGGGCCCTGATGGCCCGCCGGCGCCGCTTCACCGACTCACGCACTCTCCTGCCGGTCTATGCCCATAATCCCGAAACGGCTCGATTGTGGAAAAAGGAAGATTCGTAAGAACCGACCTTGTCACAGGCCGGGCGCCTCGCGTAGGATAAAAGGGACAATTCCGTCGGAAAGGTTTTTATCATGCACGAAGAAACGCAATTCTCGATTTTCCTGGTGAACAAGCCGGGTGTTCTGGCGGCGGTCACCGGCGCGCTGGCCAAAGCCAGAATTAACATCGTCGCCCTGACGCTGATGGACTCAGCCGAACACGGTGTGCTGCGTCTGGTCACCGACAATTGCCAAGAGGCCCGAGGGGTGCTCGGCCAGGCCCACGATCAGTGGACCGAATCTCAGGTGCTGGTGATGGAGTTGCGGAACCGCCCGGGCGCATTCGCTCAGGTAGCCAAGACGCTCGCCAGCCAACACGTCAACATTGCTTACGCCTATTGCACCGGCGGGGCCAGCGGCGGGCGAACCACCGCCGTCTTCAAGGTCGCCGACATCAAAAAGGCCATGAAACTCTTCCAGGCAAAGGCCCCAAAGACCAACAAGAAGGCCGCCAAAACCGTTCGCGGCACGCCCGGCCGCAGCCGCAGAGAGTAGAGACAGTTCCCCCCAAGGGGCGAGATGGCCGGCCTGTTACTCCCAACGGGTCAGTAAGGCCAACGGGCGGATGGATTACCGCCAACCCGCCCGGCTACGAAGACACGGTCAATCCTCATCCGCTTTGGGGGAAGGAATCTTGCCCGCCTCTGCCCGAATGCACTTGTACCCGACGGCATCCTGGAGGCGCCGGTGGGCAGAGCCGCTCGTTTGGGCAAGCAGGGCGGTGGCCAGCGTCGCACCGCGCGTTCGATAAGTTCGGTTATGGTCGGCAATCAATTTGGCGCGGAACCGCCACAGCACAGGCGGCACGCAGATCCGCCGGCCGGGGATGTCGATCTCAAACCGCGCCTCGTCATCAATAAAGTCATTAAAACGCCGCACAATCAGATCGGCGGTTTCCTTCACCTCCACAGGTTCGCTCGGCAGCGCCGCCCGGGAGGAACTCACTCCGGGCGCGGCCACCAGGGCCTGCCAGCCGAACTGATCGAGCAGTAGAGCATCAACGTCCTCAAGTGTCATGGTCCGCCCATCCACCGGCACCGGCGTGCGCCGGAAGCGGCCGACCGAAACATCGCCTTCTCGATAGTTCACAAGAAGCTTCAACACCCAGGCGGCCCGAGCATTGTACCAGTAAGCCAACCGCCCCTGCGGCGTGGGAAACAGATGAGGCGCGACCGTCGGGCCCGCCACGGCCATGCGTTTGAGTTGGGCGTCAAGCCGGTCGACAACAGCGTCCATATCCTTGGCCCAAACCGCCCCGTCCTTTGAGGCCGTCTCTTTCAGAACGACAGCCAGCTCATTGTAATCGACCTTTGCGGCCACGCCGGAGGTATCCAATGTTATCGCCTGGGGCTCCCCCTGCCACCATGGTCCCGTACATCCGCCAACAAACATCGCCACCACCGAAAAACACAACGCAACCTTGAAGCACATGCCTGTCATAGTCACGATTGTAAGCAATCAGCAGTGCGGAACAAACCCCCTACAAACATCCCATTAGTAATGAGATAAAACGAACGTGGAAAGCCCGGCGGCCGGGTGCGGTAATCAAACTCGGGATTCTTCTGCTCGTGCCGTCTGGAGCGCCGCAGTTGCGCGCAGCGCGTGTGTGTCGCCCAAGGCCACTCGCAGCGGGACCGCCGGGGGAAACCCCTTGCT
>JASLZV010000146.1:5139-5454 GCA_030754715.1 Phycisphaerae bacterium | reverse complement strand
ATCGCATAGTCCCGTCCGACCTCCAGGCCATCGAGGGGGCCCTGGGGAGCGTCGATGTCGAGCAGTTTTACGCGATACACTTGTCCGGCGAACCCGCCTCCGACGAACTTGTCGATTTTCAGGCGAACGCGAGCCGGGCGGGTCGGGACGACGCCGATGACGTCATAGGTCAGTTCCTCGCCCACGTCATGGCGGTCCACGTGCATGGCCCGCGCGAGGTGCAGCCGGTCAAATCGCTGGACCAATTCCCTGCAAGTTTCGGCTGAATATGCAGTTGCTATGGGTTTTCTCCTGGTCCGGCTCCCGCGTGTACCT
>JASLZV010000146.1:0-5097 GCA_030754715.1 Phycisphaerae bacterium | reverse complement strand
CAAGACAAAGGATTGCTGTATTCAACAACGCGTGGTAGTTTCTTGTGATTTTGCCCGGGCCAGGCGTGTGCCCGGCCAACGTATGCGTGAAGGACCACAGGATAGCACCATGCCGCGACGGGATGATCTGCAGACCATTATGCTTATCGGCTCGGGTCCGATCGTGATCGGCCAGGGCTGCGAGTTTGACTATTCCGGCACGCAGGCGTGCAAGGCGCTGCGCGAGGAGGGCTACCGCATTGTACTGATCAACTCCAACCCCGCCACGATCATGACCGACCCGGAGTTTGCCGACCGGACCTACATCGAGCCGATCACGCCGGAGGCGGTGGCCAAGATTATCGAGTGCGAGCGGCCGGATGCGCTGCTGCCGACTCTGGGGGGGCAGACGGGGCTGAACACGGCCGTCGCTGTGGCCGATGCCGGCGTGCTGGAGAAGTTTTCCGTGGAGATGATCGGCGCCACGCGAGAGGCCATCAACCGGGCCGAAGACCGCACCGAGTTCAAGAACATATGCCTGTCAATCGGCTTGGACGTGCCTCAAAGCGGCGTTGCCCACACGATGGACGAGGCCATGAGGATTGCGTCGCAGGTCGGCCTGCCTGTATGTATTCGCCCGGCCTACACGCTCGGTGGTACCGGTGGGGGATTTGCGTTTAACCGGGACGAGTTCGAGCAGATTGCCGCCCGCGGCCTGGAGTATTCGCCCGTCAGCGAGATCCTGATTGAGGAGTCTGTCCTCGGCTGGAAGGAATACGAACTGGAGGTGATGCGCGACAAGGCCGACAACGTCGTGATTGTCTGCTCGATTGAGAACTTCGACCCGATGGGCGTGCACACCGGCGACTCGATAACCGTTGCCCCGGCCCAGACGCTTAGCGACAAGGAATACCAATTGATGCGGGATGCGGCCATAGCCGTCATCCGCGCCATTGGCGTGGAGACCGGCGGGTCGAACATCCAGTTTGCGGTGAACCCCGCCTCCGGGCGGATGATCGTCGTGGAAATGAACCCGCGCGTCAGCCGCTCTTCCGCGCTGGCGTCCAAGGCCACCGGTTTCCCGATCGCCAAGATCGCCGCGAAGTTGGCCGTCGGGTACACGCTGGACGAACTGCCCAACGACATCACCCGCCGGACGCCCGCGTGCTTCGAGCCGACAATCGATTACTGTGTGACGAAAATCCCGCGATGGACCTTTGAAAAATTCCCTGATGCCGACGAAACGCTCACCACGCAGATGAAGAGCGTGGGGGAGGCGATGAGCATCGGCCGGACGTTCAAAGAGTCGCTCCAGAAGGGCATCCGGTCGATGGAGGTCAAGCGATACGGCCTGGGCCTGGACGGCAACGACAAGTGGCTTGGGTCGCAACGGGGCGGACCCGCCGGCGAGGCAGCCGATACTTCCGGCGAAAACACCGCCTATCCGATCGAAGAAGCCCGCCTTCGCCGGAAACTCGCTATTCCCAGCCAGGGCCGGCTGTACTACGTGCGCTACGCCTTCAAGATGGGTTGGTCGGTGGACCAGGTCTTCGAACTGACTAAGATCGATCGCTGGTTCCTTACCCAACTGAAGCAGTTGGCGGACTTCGAAGACCGGCTGAAGGCCGCAGGAAGCCTGCAGGGCGCCGGTATCGAGTTGCTGCGACAAGCCAAGGAGTGGGGCTACAGCGACATTCAATTGGCGCAGATTTGGGAAACCAAGCCGGAGGCGGTGCGGAGTTTTCGCGGTCGCAGCGGCGTTGTGCCCGTGTACAAACTCGTCGATACGTGCGCAGCGGAGTTCGAGGCCTACACGCCATACTACTACTCCACTTATGAGACGCCGATTGTCCAGGTCCCCGTTGAGGGTTCGGCAAATACCGAACGCGAAATCCGAAGTCCCGGATTCGTGGATGATGAAGTCCGTGTCTCGGACAAGAAGAAAATCGTGATTCTTGGCGGCGGACCCAACCGGATCGGCCAGGGCATTGAGTTCGACTACTGCTGCGTCCACGCGGCCTTTGCGGCCAGGGAACTGGGCTATGAATCGGTAATGATCAACTCCAACCCCGAGACCGTTTCGACCGACTACGACACGTCGGACATGCTGTTTTTCGAGCCGCTGACGCTGGAGGACGTACTGAACGTTTGCGAGAGGCTCAACGGCAGACCGCTGGATGCCCCCGGCGGGCTGCTGCACGGGGTGATCGTTCACTTCGGCGGACAGACGCCGCTGAACCTTGCCCGCGGCCTGGAAAACGCCGGCGTTCCGATCATCGGGACCAGCAGCGAGTCGATCGACCTGGCCGAGGACCGCGAACGGTTCGCCGAGATTCTGAAGGAACTGGAGCTCCGATCTCCGCCCGGCGGGACGGCCTTTACGGTTGATCAGGCCCGTGACGTCGCCCGGCGCATCGGCTATCCGGTGCTGGTTCGCCCCAGTTACGTCCTGGGCGGACGGGCGATGGAGATCGTTTCCGACCAGCAGCAGTTGGACGTGTACATGGCCAAAGCGGTGGACGCCTCGACGGTGGGGCGGGCCCACCCGATCCTGGTAGACAAGTTCCTGTCCGGGGCGACCGAGGTGGACGTGGACTGCATCTCTGACTTCGGCCCCGGCCCCGGCGGCCGAGTGAGCGACGAGCCCCGCGCGGTGATCTGCGGCGTGATGGAGCACATCGAAGAGGCTGGGGTCCACTCGGGTGACTCGGCCTGTGCGCTACCGCCGTATTCGCTGAGCGACGAGGTGGTCTTGGAAATTTGGCGCCAGGCCAAACTGCTTGCCCGGCGGCTGGGTGTTCGCGGGCTGATGAACATCCAGTTTGCAGTGAAGGACTATCACGTGTACATCCTGGAGGTTAATCCGCGGGCGTCGCGGACCGTACCGTTTGTTTCCAAGGCCACCGGCGTGTCCTGGGCCAAACTTGCGGCCAAGGTGATGGCCGGCAAGAGCCTGGCGGACCTGGGCGTAATCGAGGCGGATCGGCCACGGCACATATCCGTGAAGGAGAGCGTTTTTCCGTTCACCAAGTTTCCCGGCGTGGACGTGATCCTCGGTCCGGAGATGCGTTCTACCGGCGAGGTGATGGGTATCGACATGAGTTTTGGTGGGGCTTTCGCCAAGAGCCAGATGGCCGCGGGGATGACCCTGCCAACAGGGGGCACGGTTTTTGTCTCCGTCTGCGATGCCGACAAACCGCACGTAGTGGCCATCGGACAGCAACTGGCGGCGATGGGGTTTCGCCTGGTAGCCACCGACGGCACCTATGGCGTCCTGGACGATGCCGGCGTGCGTGCCACACTAGTTTCGAAACTTGCCGAGGGCCGGCCCAACATCGCCGACTTGATCGCCAATGGCCAGGTGGATTTGCTGATTAACACGCCCACCCGCCGCGGGCCGACTACCGATGAGGGCCGCATCCGCGCGCTGGCCACACTTCATAAGTTGCCCCTGATTACCACGATCACGGCGGTCCGTGCGGCCGTGGCCGCTGTCGCCGCCCTCCGCGCGGCAGCAGAGGCCGACGGGGACGCCGGCGCCGCATGGACCGTACACCCGCTCCAGGAGTACTTCGCAAGTCATTAGCCTGCCGGGCGCGGTGACAATCCGATGTCGCCGGGTCCGACATTTCGCCAGGGCTCTCGTCTACCAATTCGCCCGTCCGGCTGTGGAAAAATTCCAGGACATGAAACGATCTGACTGAAGGGCTGTTGCAATCCTGATGCTGGCCCGTAAGATTCCGAAGTATTCCAATGGCCAAGTGGTTTGCGGCGGAGCGGGTCCCTGGCTTGTGCATGCTTTGGAGAGGAATTGATCTATGTCGATTGGTAAAGCAATCAGGTTGGCAAAGTTCTTTGCTTCAGGCAAAAACACCGTTATCGCGGCGATGGACCATGGAATGGCCATCGGCGCGATGCCCGGACTGGAGAATCCTGCCGAGACCGCCAGGCGGATGAAGGCCGCGGATGGAATAATGATGTGTCCGGCCACTCTTGAACACTGCCGGGACGTCTTCACGGGCCCCGACGCGCCGTATTGGGTTTGTCGAACCACGTGGACCACCGGCTATTGCGCTTCATGGCGATATGTGGAGTCATGGACGACCATGGGGTTGTCTCCTCGCGAAGCCTTGTTCCGGGGGGCGGACATGCTGGTGGCGTCCTGCAACATCGGAAACGGCGACGAGGCTGCGGATAGGGACAGTGTGACCGTCTTCTCGGAAATAGCGGCCGAGAAAGAGGAGTGCGGAATTCCGTTGATTGGCGAATACATGCCAATTCCGTTGATTGACATGACCCCTCCGCTGAGCGATCTTTCTCCCGACGACCTTCACCGGCAGATCTGTGTCGGGGTGAGGATCCTTGCGGAACTCGGGGCCGACTGCATAAAGACGTACTACACCGGCGAGCGGTTTTCTGAGGTAATAGAGGTCTCGCCCGTGCCGGTCCTGGTCCTGGGCTCCTCGAAGATGAAAACGTCCAAGGATGCCCTGGAATTGGCTTCCAAGAGTATACGGGCCGGCGCGCGAGGCGTGGTCTTTGGGCGGAACGTTTTCCAGGCGGAGCGACCGTCGGAATTCCTCGGGGCGTTGAAGGCTGTAGTGCACAACGGCGCCTCGGCTGATGAGGCGGCTGCGGAACACGGCTTGGTATAACGTTATCGCAGGTGTTCAACGTTATTTCAGGAGCATTCAAAATGGTTGCTAAACCCAGGGCCGTAATCGTTCCATTCGGTTATTGGGGCTATCCCGACGAGGTCATCGACCGGCTGCAGAAAGACTCCCAGGACATGGTCCGCTCACTGGACATTGACGTGACCACGGTCTCCAGGGTGAGCGATTGGGATGGTGCGAAAAGAACGGCTGCCGAGATCGGACGGCATGAGTGCGATTTCATTATCGTTCTGATCATTTCGTGGCTCGACATAGAGAATATGGCCGAAACGCTTCAGGAACACTTCCACAAGCCGATACTGCTGTGGACTCATACAATGTTCAGGGAGAACAACGAAAAACTGACCGTTGGGCCCATGGCCGCCGCCGGTGTACTCCGGGAGACCTTTGAGGAACTGGGCCTGAAGTTTAAATTCGTATGGGGTATGCCGCAGGAAAAACGCGT
>JASLZV010000145.1 GCA_030754715.1 Phycisphaerae bacterium | reverse complement strand
CGCCGAGTCGGCCCTTTGCCTCGTCCAGCACGAGGACGTCGTTAATTTGTCGGGCAACCTCCTGCGAGATGATCCTCGAGGCGGCATTGCGGAAGGAATGCTCGGCCATGCCGTCCGGGACAGCCTCCAGTCGCGGGGCAACGGCCTGAAGGATCTCCTCCACGGTGATGGACTCGTCCTTAACGAACAACACCGACGTGGTGACTTCCAGCGGTCGGCCGACAACCTTCAGAGACTCGTCGGGCGCAGTGGCCGGTTTGGTCGCAGGGAGCTTGTGGGGCTTACCGACAGGGCCGGTTTTCGGGGTCGACTGCGGTTCGCCGCCCGGGGGGTTAGCCGGCTCGGCCGGCTGCGTTTGGGCTTTACCTTCAGGACGATCCGACGAGGCCGTCCACTTGGAGCGTGTAACCGGGACGGACTTCTTTCGCCAGGGCCAACCCACGCGGCTGTCCAGCCACTGGCATCCACCCAGCCCCGCCACCACAACAACCAGTATTGCCGTTCCAGCGGTTCGCATCATGGCAGGCTCCCACAGGTTTCGTGCGGCGGTCCCTTGCGGGACATGCACGTGCGTTCGGCGTGTATTATACGGCCCGGGCCGCCTGTCGCAACCGCTTTAGAAGCACCCGGAGCAGCGTGGGCATTTCGCAATAGGCCTCGCCCGGGCGCCAGTACACCGTGTGGGCGTCCGGCACGCGGACCGTACCGGCAGCGCCCTTGAACACCCCTTGAGCGGCTGAAAAATCGCGCACCGCAAAGACGATGTCCAGACCCATCAGGATAATACTGTCTATACCCAGCGTCCGGGCCCACAGGCGAACCTCCGCCACGTCCAGTACAACGTCCACCTCCGGAGGTATCGGCCCGTATGCATCGGCCAGGTCGCGTCGAAGTTGCCGCAGGTCCTCTACGCCGGCGCACGACACCAGTCGACGATAAACCTCCATCCGCTGGCGAGGCGAAGGCACGTAGGCCCGCGGAATGCACGCCTCGATGCCCAGTTCCACGTGCACCGCGGCGTCGGGCTCAGGGGCAGGCGTCGAGGGAACCTGCTCGCGCCCGCCGAGTCTGCGTACCGCCTCTGCGAGCAGGCGGCAGTACAACTCGTATCCGACGGCTGCAATGTGCCCGCTCTGCTCGCGCCCAAGGATGTTGCCTGCTCCGCGAATTTCCAGGTCCCGCATGGCGATCTGAAACCCCGCGCCCAGGTCCGAGAATTCTTCGATGGCCTTGAGGCGCTTGGCCGCCGTCGGCGAGACCGGACGCCGCCGCGGCAGGAGCAGATAGCAATACGCACGGTGCTTGTATCGCCCCACCCGCCCGCGAAGTTGGTGCAACTCGGCCAGGCCGAACCGGTCGGCGTCGCGGATGATCATGGTGTTGGCCGTGGGGATGTCCAGGCCCGATTCGATGATCGTGGTGCACACGAGCACGTCGATTTCCCGGCGTATGAACCGCAGCATCACCTTCTCCAGTTCGTTCTCGGGCATCTGCCCGTGCCCGACGGCCACACGCGCGTCGGGCGCCAGGGACCGCACGTGGTCAGCGACCGAGTTGATATTGTGCACGCGGTTGTGCACGAAGAACACCTGCCCGCCGCGTGCCAGCTCACGCCGGACGGCCGAGCGGATGAGGCCGTCGTCGTAGTGGCAGACCTCGGTGTAGATTGCTCGCCGGTCCAGTGGGGCGGTGGTGAGCGAACTGATGTCTCGCAGACCGAGCAGGGCCATGTGAAGCGTGCGCGGGATGGGCGTGGCGGTAAGCGTGAGGACGTCCACCGCGGATCGCATCTGCTTGAGGCGTTCCTTGTGCTCCACGCCAAATCGCTGCTCCTCATCAATCACCACCAGGCCCAGGTCGGCGAACCGCACGTCGTTACTGAGCATGCGATGCGTTCCGATGAGGATGTCCAGTTGCCCCGCCGCCAGGCGATTCAGCAGGCGGGCCTGCTCCCCGGCCGTGCGGAACCGGCTTATCACGTCCACCTCGAACGGATAGTCCGCCATGCGCTCGCGGAACGTGCGGTAGTGCTGGTCGGCCAGCACGGTGGTCGGCACGAGGACCGCCACCTGTCTGCCGGCCTCGGCCACCTTGAAGGCCGCCCGCATGGCCAATTCGGTCTTTCCGTATCCCACGTCGCCGCAGACCAGGCGGTCCATCGGACGTTTGACGGACAGGTCCGAGTCGATCTGCCGCATCGAGGCGATCTGGTCGGCCGTCTCGACGTACAGGAACTCCTGGCAGAACCCCCCCTGCCAGTCGCTGGTGGTCGGATAGGCTGTGCCCTTTACGGCTTGGCGCATGGCCTGTGTGCGGAGCATTTCGGCGGCAAGGTCACAGACCGCTTCCTCGACGCGCCGCTTCTGGCGGGCCCAGAGGCCGCCGCCCAACTTGTTGAGCGTGGGATGGCCGCGCCGCGCGCCGATGTACTTCTGCACCAAGTTGATCTGATCGGTCGGCACGTACAGCACCGCATTGCCGGCGAACCGCAGCGTGAGATACTCCTCGCTGTGTCCGTGTGTCTCCAACCGGCGCAGGCCCTCGAACTTTGCGACCCCATGGGCCACGTGCACCACGTAATCGCCTTCCTGAAGGTCTAGCAGCGAGTCAATGGGGCGTCCGGCACGGACGCGGCGGACCGCCCTCACCTTCGCGTACCGATGGAACACTTCGTGATGCCCGACCACCACCAAGGCCTCATCAGGCCAGTAAAACCCGCTGGTCACGTGGCCGATGCCGGTGTGGACCGAGGAGGCTAGGTCCGGGTGCGAGGCGACTAGCAACTCGTCGAACCGGTCCCGCTCGGCGGAGTTCTCGCAATACACCCATACGCAGGCAACCCGGACAAGTTCGCTCAGTTCCGCCAGGGCCTGGGGGGTGCTAACGGCGAGTTTCTGGAGGCTACGAATGCCCAGGTCCACCACGCCGGGGCCTTGGGGGCGGAAGGCGAACATTTCGGCGCGGCCGAATCGCCCCAGCGCGTCGAATGTCTCATCAGGATGAAAGAGCCCGACGGAAATATCCGTGGCCGGGGAGTGTACCTTTGGCCCGTCGGCGGTACGGGATTTTCGAGCGGTCTTTCTGCAGGCTTGCCTCTCGGCGTCGTCCTCGGCCGTAGCGCTGATCCTGCGGTACACGTCCCGCGCCAAGCCAATCACTTCCTGCGGCTCGGCCATGCAGACAATCGCCTCCGGCTGGAGGTATCGGCCCAGGTGCGTTGTCGTATGGGGATCGGTGTTGCGCCCGATGGCCGTGCCGGCCAGGTCGAACCTTTCGATCCGCTCGGTGCTGCGTTGTGTGTCGAGGTCGAACCGGCGGATGGATTCGATCCGGTCGCCGAAGAACTCGATGCGGATCGCCTGGCCGACGTCGGTAGGCAGGACGTCCACGATTCCGCCGCGCCTGGCAAATTCGTTGGGCTGATCCACCTGTTCGACCCGCTCGAAGCCCGCATCGATCAACCACTCACCCAGCGATTCGGGAGCCAGTTCCCCCTCCCGCCGCAGTGTAATTTTGGCGGCGGCCATCGCCTCGGGGGTGGGCACCGGCTGGAGCATCGCCATCACCGGCGCGACGATGAAGTCCACCGGCTCGTTCCGCTGGTCTGGCGGCTGGGACAGGAGCGTGCAGACCCTCAGCCGCTCGCCGACGACCTCGTCGGAGACGTGGTCGGCGTGGACCTGCAATTCCCATGCGGGGAAGGTCTGCACCGCCCGGCCGCTGAATAACTCGACGTCGTCGGCAAGAGCGTCGGCGTTGTCCAGGTGGGTGGTCACGAACAGAATGGTCCGACCGGTCAGGCGTCCCAGCGCCCCGGCTACCAGGGCCGCCGACGAACCCCACACGCCGCCCAGGCGAACCGCCCCGCCGGGCCGGCAAAGCGCCTCGGCCGCTCCGCGAATCGCAGCATTATCCAGGACCTGCTCGAACATTTTTTTATCCGGCTGTCCGGCGGCGCCGGCGGTAACACACTCCGGCGCGCAAGAGGTCAAAGGAACGCCGGTTCTCCATGCGCGCAGAGGCACGCCCGTGCGATTTTTACAAACCGCCCGCGCGCGTCACGCCTTATCGATTTTCCGCAGCCGCAGGGGATGCTACGGCACCTGCACGGCTATATCATCCTTATCGGCGTCTTTGTCCTCAACGCCGCCGTCGTCTTTCATGTTTTCCCCTACACTGTAAAGCAGATACCCCTTTTCAGTTCGCTTATAGATCAGCGGCCCGCCGGAAAAGACGTCCACCGGGATTTCGTTGACATAGCGGCCCTTCAGTGCATCCAGAGCGACAGGGAACCGGCCCTTGTCGCCCTTGCAGGCCGCCAGGGCCAGTGAAAGTTTGGCCAGATCCAAGTACGTTGCGGCCGACTCCTGGCGAGTCACCGCCCCGCCAACCCCAGGCATCAGGACGCTAAGCAGCCCGTCGCTGACGATGCGGGTCAGTATGCGTTGGTATGGCGCCCCGCCTATTCTCATCCAAATGACTTTAACAACACCCCAAACGCCGAAACCCGGGACCTTAAGGTCCGCAAGTTCGCGTTCGAACTGCTTTAGACCGTTTTCGCGCTCCACATAGGGTTTTCTATACAGCTCAATCGCTCGATCCCACCACCGGTTGAATGCCCGGAGCATTTCGTTCCAATCCAGTGGTGACGATGTCACTAGCCCGAGCACATTGGATACGTTGCTTTCACGTTTCAACAGCATCACAATGTCCAGCATGAATAGTCGCTCGCGGGAATCGATTGCCTCCACAACGTCGGGCATCGGCTTAATCGCTTGCAAGTCGGCCAGGCACCTGCGGGCCTGTGCGGCCGAGAGTTTGCCGCTGCGGACCATTCCAAACGTCCCTTCGTAGGCAACACGCTCCACGGTCATACTAATCAGTCGATCTATCAGCGTCGGCCCCTGCCCCAGAAGCCGGGCCAGACGGTGTGCAGCCAGCAGGTCGGCCCAGGCAGACTCGACGTCGTTGGCGTGGAGTTTGAGCATCGATCTGGTGACCATCGCCATGGCAGCGCCCTGCAAAGGGCCAGGGCCAATCGTGGGCACCAGCAGATATGCCATAGCAGGTGGGTCCTTTGTGGACACCAGAGGGAGGTAATATCGCGACTTGCGCGAGGCCGCGATGACAAGTTCCAACGGCTCGTCATTAGACTTCAGCCAGGCAGCAATGACCGGATCATCCTTGGCGCCCCAGGGCTTTTCTAGCGCGCGATCCAGTCGCTCATGCCAGGCTATCTCATCAGCGGCAGGGGCGGAGGCCGATCCAGACGCAGGCTTGCCGGGCGGGCTTCGATCTTCTGCCGTCGCAGGTGACTTGACGTAATGATCAAACGACACAAAGAACTTCGCATCCGCTGCCACAGGAGGCATGTCGAGGCGCTTCATGATTCGTGCGCGAGTTGATTCATACAGGACTTCCGCCCCGAAGGCCCGAATAAGCAGCGGTGCGGCGTTGTTTTCCG
>JASLZV010000144.1 GCA_030754715.1 Phycisphaerae bacterium | reverse complement strand
GCATGCCGGCTCCACAGATGGTGCGGATGACGACCGGTGTCTGGGCCTTGCCTCCGAACATGTACCTGAATTTGGCTGCCTGGTTGTAGATCTGGTCGAAGCAGACACCAAGAAAGTCGTTGAACATCAGCTCGACAACCGGTCGCATTCCTGCGGTCGCGGCACCAATCGCGGCGCCGACAAACGCCGACTCGCTGATCGGCGTGTCCATCACGCGGTCGCCGTATTTCGGGTGCAGGCCCTTCGTCACGCCCAGAACACCACCCCAGGCGTCCATCTCTCCCTGTCCACCCTGGCCGCCCGCGACGTCCTCGCCCAGGACCATCACGGCCGGGTCGCGAGCCATCTCCTGGTCGAGTGCTTCGTTGATTGCCTGTTGGAAGGTGATGGAGCGTGCCATGATCCTGCCTTTCGACTGTCGATGCTCTCGCGTTCTTTAATAGGAAACGTACACGTCTGTCAGCAGCTGGTCGGGGGCGGGCTTGTCGGCTTCGCGGGCGGCGGCCACCGACGAGTCGATCAACTGCATGACCTCATCGTCGATCGTTTCCAATTCGGCCGAATCGACCTGCCCCGAATCGATAACTTGCCGCGCGAAATTGGTGATGCAGTCGCGTGTCGCGCGCACCTTCTTGACCTCGTCTACACCACGATAGGTCTGGGCGTCCCCCTCGAAATGACCGTAGTAGCGATTTACCTTGCATTCGATCAGCGAGGGTCCGCCCCCATCGCGGGCCCGGGAAATCGCCTTCCCGGCGGCTTCGTACACGGCGAAAAAGTCGTGGCCATCGACGCTCTCGGATGGCAATCCGAATCCGCGAGCGCGATCGGCATTGCTGCCGGACGCCACCGTGTAGTTGGACGAAGTCGCTTCCGCGTAACCGTTGTCCTCTACCACGATGATGGCCGGGAGGTTCCACATCATCGCCAGGTTCATGCTTTCGAACGTCGTGCCCTGATTCGAGCCCCCGTCCCCGACGAATGCGACGGCGACGTGGTTGCCGCCGGTGCGCTGAAGCGCCATCGCGGCTCCGCAGGCCAGCGGCGGTCCTCCGCCCACGATCCCGTTGGCCCCCATCATGCCCAGGTCGAGATCGGCGATGTGCATCGATCCGCCCTTGCCCCGGCATACGCCCGTCTTCCTGCCGTAGATCTCGGCCATCATCCCGGGAACGTCAACGCCCTTGGCGATGCAATGCCCGTGGCCGCGGTGCGTCGAGGCGATGTAATCCGCACGCGTCAGGTGCATGCACACGCCGACCGCGCAGGCTTCCTCACCGGCATACAGATGCACGAAGCCCGGGATGTCACCCGTGGCAAACTCAATATGGACACGATCTTCGAATGCACGAATGGTCTTCATCTGGCGATAGGCGCGAAGGAGGTCCTGCTTGTCGATGTTCATCTTTGTGCCTCCCAGGGCAATGGCCTTACCCAGGATTGATCTGCATATTGCGGCGGGGGGGGGGAACCGATCGCTTGATTCACCCCCGGCCCCGGTCGGACCAGCGTAACAAGTCTCACTAGAAATCGAAGCCGGAATTGCTTGGTTTTGAGCCAAAAGTCCATATTGCCTTATCCGTCTGATTTAGACCTTGCTCGGCGCCGTCACCGAGCGTCTTGGGTATCAGTATATATAGCCCGCCCGCTGCCGGAAAGTTGCCATGGGGCACGACGTAGCGAATCGCCACCGCTTAAGTGCCGTCCGCCCGTATTCGACCCGGTCACTTGCGCAGATCGGCGATCGGCACGGGATCCTTCCGCCAGGCATCGAGCCGCAGGACAGTGGCCTCGCCGCCGCGGGCGACGAGCGAGACGCTGGTGCTGGCTTGATCGGGGGGCGGGATTCGGCCAAAGACGCAGCCGCGGCGGTTCGCGAAGGCCTCCACGATCGTCCGATCGACAAAGACATGCAGGCGCAGGAGCCCCTGGCCGGCCAAGTCCAAAGTATCATGGACGGCACCTTCGCAGTGCTCCCGGCTCAGGGTTGCACGACTCCTGTCGAGCGACAGGCGACATTCGCGGGCGTTGAAGAGCACCACGGTTTCTTCCTGGCCGTCCGACGAGGCCAGCACCGTAAGAGCGATCTCGTTGGCGCTGCCCAGGTCGATCTCGGCGAGAATCTCCAGTGCGTCGCCCACAAGGCCGTCCGGGCAGAACGGCTCATCGTGTGAGAGTTTCCGCCGGCCGAACGACCAGTTGGGGTCGCCGGCCGAACAGACCTCCTGAACGGGTGCCAGTTCCAGGACAAGATCATCGCCCAGCGTCAGTTCCCAAGGAAGAGAAAGGGCCCCGTTAACGCCCGCGTTGCGCTTGGCGTCAGGGCCGCACTCTTCTCCGAGTTGGGAGAAAGCGATCCGTCGCCCGCGAGCGTCGCACAAGGTTCGTGTGGCCATCGCCGACGGCGCCGGGCGCGGACCAAGCGCGCCCTGAGCCTCCGGAATCAGGCAGTTGTCGACGTAATTTCCGACCACGTACGCGGTGAAGACCTCGCCACCGGGCGTAGAGGCGCAATAAAGCAGGACGTGCTTGTCGCCCAGGGCAAAGAAGTCTGGCACGAGCCAGCGATCGCCCTGTTTCTGCACGTCGGTACTGACCAGGAGCGGATGCATGTACTCCCAGTGGACCAGGTCCGGTGATCGATATAGAAGGATGGCGCCGGCAACGTTTTGAAAACCACAGCCGACGGCCATGTACCAGGTGCCCTGCTCCTGCCAGACGTGGGGGTCGTGCCAGGCGTGCATCAGGCCCGACGTGTCGGGCACGTCCGCCAGAACCGGGTTGCCCGGATGTTTCGTCCAGGTCCGCATCCCGTCGCTGCTGGTGGCAATGCTCTGGGCCCTCAGGGAACGTATTCCCGAGGCGGGGATCTTGGTGATCGAACTGTAGACGATCGTGGGCACGCCGCCGTTGATGACCGTGACGCCGCTGAAACACCCGCCCGGATCGTACCCGCCGGCAGTGGGACTGATGGCCACCGGCCAATGTTCCCAATGGACCAGATCCCGGCTGACGGCATGGCCCCAGTGGGCGTTGCCCCAGTAGAGCCCCCAGATACCTTTGGGAACGCCCGGATTGGCAGCCGGGCCCCAGGGGACCTTTTCCATCTTGCGCCAGGTATCGTTTCCCAGGAAGTCGACGGTGTCGGGATTGTGCTGGTACATGACGTGGTAGAGGCCGTCATGGTAGATCAGCCCGTTCGGATCGCCCATCCAACCGCCAGCCGCGGTGATGTGATATGCGGGTCGATGGCGCGAGAAACCGCCTTTGGGATCCATGCCTGCCTCTTTTCGGTGAATCGGGCGGCATCATAGTCGAGGGCCATGAGACCAACAAGGCAGGTCTCGACCGGCTCGTCCGCAAACTCCGCCCTGCGCGGTTGCGAGAGAGAGGATCCCTTGCACCGATTGCAGAACAGCCCGGCTCAGCGGGCCATTGAAAACCTTGAGGCAGTCTCATTTACTTGCCCACGGATAACCTGTCCCGCCGGGTGATCGCACCGCCATCGCCTTGTGCGCCAGGTCTTGAAGAAAGCAGATGGACCATGGTCAAGATTCAATATCTTGACGCTGCTGGGATAGCGCTCCTGCAGGAGAAACGCAAGAGACACTTGCAAGAGAGCATGTGCAGATCCAGTTCGATCCCGAATGCAACGGACAACGTTCGGGGCATTTTGTCTGCGATACGGATGGCAAGGCTTCGCCGCCGGGGGATGCTATGATGGTGCAAGTAAAACATCTAATTGTGGCATGGGGTAACCGGCCGGCCAGTTGCGCTGAACATATTCCATGCGGGCTTTACGAGAGCCATATTATGCGGTGGCAACTTGAAGAACATTTGTCTACAGACACGTATCAACACCTTCTGCGCATTGCGGAGACACTGACGATTTCGGAGGGAGAGATTCTGATCAGGGAAGGGGGGCGGCATCGCACTTTGTATGTCTTGGAATCGGGCTCTCTGGGTGTGTCGCAAAAGACAGATGATGGGGAACAGCAACTGGGTACCATCGAATCGGGCGATGTGGTCGGAGAGATCGCCTTCATCGATCAGCGACCCAGATCCGCGACCGTCACGGTTCTCCAGCCGTCACAGTTACTGAAATTCGATTATGCCACGGTGATGGAGGCACTGGTAGACCATCCGGATGCTCTGGTGGATTTGCTCCAGGCTCTGGCCGCTCGCGTAACACAACGGTTGCGTGACCAGATACCGAGACAGAATGGGGAGTCCAGGTTTTTCAAGGACTCATCCGTATCTGGCACCCCCGCCGGCATGGATAAAACAGGGGATTCGTATCTGGAAGACCTCGTTCAAGAAGCCCTGTCTCACTCAGGGGTTTGTCATCCTTATCTGACGGATCTGTCTGAAGGGAACCTGCCAGATTTAAAATGGGCTATCTGCGACTTTGCCGTTCAATACCCCGGGTACTGTGCCCATTTCCCCCGATACCTGACCATGGTCATCTCCAAGTTGGATTCACCCGAGCATCGAATGACCTTGATGCAGAACCTGATCGAGGAAAGCGGCACTCTCGATGACGACGAAATACAGGTTCTGACCGAATATGGGATTGATCCAGACTGGGTTCAGGGGATTCCGCATCCCAAGTTGTTCCAGAGATTCCAGCATGCCATGGGCGTGCTGGAATCCCATGAGTACACGGAGGATCTCCTGGAGGTGGTGTGTTGGCGCGAGTCCTTTTATCACCTGCTCTCCAATGGATCTGCGGCTGAAGCAGTGGGGGCCATCGGCCTGGGAACAGAAAACGTGGTAAACAAAATCTATACACCGATTATTCGTGCAATCAAACGGTTGGGAACAATTGATCGGAGAGATTCTGTGTTCTTCGAACTCCACTGCGAGGTCGATGAAGACCATCACGAAGCCCTGCTGAAAATCGCTCGTGATTTTGTGGACATCCCGCAGAATCGCCTTGATCTTCGCAAGGGCATGCTCAAGGCACTTGGGCTTCGCTCTATATTCTGGGATTGGATGCACAATCGGGCCCGGCAGGCGGGGGTTCGCTCATGAACGAAACGAATGTGCACCTTTACGATCGGTCGGCGCCCGGTTGGAAACGAACCGAGCCGATTCTCCTCTCGGATTTCACGGCCCGTCCCTTTTTGTTGTCCTGGTGCCAACCCATTGATGGAAAACGTGTCCTGGATCTGGGCTGTGGAGAAGGGTATTTTTCGCGGCAACTCAAACAACTAGGTGCTGCTTACGTCGAAGGGGTTGACAGCGCCAGGGAGATGATCGCCGGCGCATCGGCGGCCGAGGAATCTGAACCACTGGGAATTCACTACCGGGTGTCCGATGCTGCGGAATTCTCGGGAATGCAGGACGAGGCGTTTGACCTCGTGGCCGCGGTCTTTTTGTTTAAGGCCACCTCTAATAATTGATCAGTCGCATGTAGATTGGCCTATCGGGTGATTGTTTGGTTGGGGGTGTCGGTGATGATGCGGTTTGTTTCGGTTTGGCAGTCTCTGATCGCGATCGAT
>JASLZV010000143.1 GCA_030754715.1 Phycisphaerae bacterium | reverse complement strand
AGGTAGAGACTCAGGCTATCAAACAGGTCTTCGGCGACCTGGCGACCAAGGTGCCCATTTCCAGCATCAAGAGCATGATGGGGCACCTGATCGCCGCCGCCGGGGCCACCGAACTGATCACGTGCGTGCTGGCCCTGCGCGACCAGGTGCTTCCACCGACCACCAACTACACGACGCCGGACCCCCATTGCGACCTGGACTACGTGCCCAATCAGCCCCGCGACGCTCGGGTCGACATCTGCATGAGCAACTCCATGGGCTTCGGTGGGCAAAACAACACCCTCATCATCACGCGCGGCGAAACGAGCACCTAGAGGTTCGTTACGCGTGCGGCCGAGCACCAGCGGCGCCGGGGCTTGCCCGATTTTGAGGGACTTTCCTTCCGCCCGGCGCTATAATGCAACCCGTTGAGCAACTGCGGCCATGCGTATGCATTGGTCGATACGCCCCCAGGACTCGGCGGGCTCAGGATTCATTGGCCAAAATTACCCCAGGAACCGAGCATGCTCGCAGAGATGACAGCGATCGCCGAACAAGCCCCGTGGATTGTGCGTCATTGGGCGGCTGTGGTTATCGCAATGACGTGCCTGTCTCTGGTGGTTTTCCTGGTGCTGCTGCTGGCAAAATACGTCCGGATTTGCCTCAATATTTTCGTGGACACCCCGCCGCCGCTTTCGATGGGCCCGGTGGACTTCCAGCGTCTGCACGGGGAGTTGGTTCGATTTCGCAGTTTTGACGGCGTGTCTCTCCGTGGTATGCACCTCAGACCGCCCAAGCACAACGAATACAAAGGCACGATCCTGTTCTGCCACGAGTACGGTTCGGACATGTACAGTTGCGCCCGTTACGCGCGCCCGCTGATCGAGGCCGGCTTCGACGTATTCACGTTCGACTATCGCGGGCACGGGGACAGCAGCAATCGCGGGCGGTACAAGCCGCTGCAATGGCCCTCGGACAAGGAATTGGAAGACACGCTGGGCGCCCTGGCCTACGTGGAGGCGAACCTTGTGGCAGCCGGTCGGCCAGCCGACGTGGGGCTGTTCGGTATCTCTCGCGGCGCGGGTGCGGCGTTGCTGGCGGCCTGCAGCACGCCGACCGTCAAGGCGGTTTTGTGCGACGGAGTCTTCAGCACCGACCTGACGATCATCTCGTTCATGAAACGCTGGGCTCGCATTTTTGCGCGTGTCAAACTCGTGTACGAGAACCACAGTGAGAAGTTCTGGCAGTTTCTGTTTTGGCTGCTGATGCGGTTCGCCCAGCCCAAACTGGCCTGTCGCTACCCCTCGGTTCGCAAGGCCGCGCGGGAACTGCGTGATTGCCCGATCCTGTTCATCTACGGGCAGAAGGACAGTTACATCCGCGAGGACCAGACTCGCCTTCTGTACGCTGAGGCCCCCTCCCCTAAGTACCTCTGGATCGTACCGGAGGCAAAGCACAACCAGGCGGCGATCATTGAGCCTGTGGAGTATGCAGCCCGCGCCGTTGAGTTCTTCCGAAAACACCTCGCCCACGAGCCTATCGGCCGGATCGAGGTGACCCCGCCGGCCGACATCGAGGTGGCCTGAAGCACCACGCTCATCATCGCACCACCTCGGAGCAGTGGGTTTCGAGCACCGGATCCTGTATACTCGCCATTCGGATTTCAACGATCAAGAATGGGCATCAATCGCACCATCCTGCGGCCGGTAGCGTTTCTGGCGGGCCGGCACGCCCAGCGACAGCGCCGGGCATTCCTGGAAGCGCACCGGCGCACCGCACAGGTCCAACAGGAACTGCTGTTGCGACTGGTTCGACATCACAGCGATACAGCGTTTGGCCGGGACCACGGGTTTGGCGGCATCCGCTCGTATGGAGACTTTATCTCGGCTGTGCCCATCCGCAGCTACGAGGAACTTCGCCCCTATATGCGGCGCGTGCTCGAGGGCGACTCAAACGCCCTTCTGCCTCCCGGCGAGCGGGTGTTGATGTTCTCGCTGACCAGCGGGACCACCGGTCAGCCGAAACACATCCCCGTGACCCAACGGTTCGCCAACCAGATGCGCCGTGGGTGGAACATATGGGGGGTGACCGCGCTTCGCGACCATCCCAGCGGGTGGCTGCGCCCGATCCTCCAGATCTACTCGCCCATGCGCGAGACGACCAGCCCCGTGGGCCTGCCGTGCGGGGCGATTAGCGGCCTGCTGGTACAGATGCAGAAACGTATCGTCCACCGCATGTACGTCGTGCCGGAGGCCGTCACCACGCTGAAAGATCCCCAGACCAAGTACTACACCATCCTGCGATGCGGCGTGGGACGCGACGTGGCGATGATCACCACGGCCAACCCTTCCAGCACGATTAGTATGATCGAGGTGGGACAGGCCCACGCGGAACGCCTCATCCGCGACGTAGCCGACGGAACCACACGCCCTCCGGGCGAACGGCCGCATCAAATCGCACGGTCGTTGCGGTTCAAACGCAACCGGGCACTGGCGCGGCGTATGGAGGCCGGCCTGCACGACGACGGGCAACTGCTGCCCACCCATTTCTGGCGCCCCGCCCTGCTGGCCAACTGGACCGGAGGAACGCTCAAACTGTACCTGCCGCGCCTCAGCAAATTGTTCGGCGGCGTGCCTATCCGCGACATCGGCCTGGTGGCGAGCGAAGGGCGGTTTTCGCTACCGCTGAAATCCGGCACGGCCGCCGGAGTGGCCGAAATCACCGCGAACTTCCTGGAGTTTGCCCCGGCCAACCAGCGCCAGACCGACCGTTGTGAAACGCTGCGAGCACACGAAGTCGAAGTCGGGCGGGAATACTTCCTCGTGGTCACCAACTGGGCCGGTCTGTGGCGGTACGACCTCGACGATCGCGTCCGCGTCGTTGATCGGCTGGGCGAGAGTCCCGTGTTCGAGTTCCTTTCGCGCGGGCCACACACCGCCAACATCACCGGCGAGAAGATCACCGAGCACCAGGTGGTCGAGGCGATGCGCATCGCCTCGCTCGCCGGCGGCCTGGCGATGGAGCGGTTCGTCCTGCAAGGCAGGTTTGCCCCCAGGCCGTACTACGAACTGAGCCTCGAGGCGCCCGACGGGAGTGACCTGGAACCTCTGGCCGACCGCCTGGACCGGGCCCTGAGCGAACTGAATATTGAATATCACTCCAAACGAGCCAGTGGGCGCCTGGGCGCGATCCGCCCGAGAGCCCTGCCGCCAGGGACATTGGGGCAGATGGAGGATGAAAAAATCCGCGACCGCCGAGGGCGGCCCGAACAGTACAAACATCAATATCTCCTGACCGACATACTGACTGAGGAACAATCGATAGAACATCGCGACCCCGGAGAAGTTTTGTAACACACGCGGCAGAGACAAACGTACCGCGGCCGACAGCGCCTTGGGGGCTTACCCTCAGGGTCCAGGACCTGCTCGACGCTTGAAGGTAGGCGAAATAACCGTATGATGCTGCTGGCCCCGATGCACCGGGACCGCCGCGCAACGTTTGTATCTCCGGGCAATGCAACACCTTCGAGAAATGCCAAGAAATGGCTGAGTTGGAATTTTACGGAGCGTCCCAGACGGTTACAGGCTCGATGCACCTTCTGCACCTGGACGGCGGAACGATCGCAATGGACTGCGGGCTGTACCAGGGGCGGCGCAGCAACGCCCGCAAGCGAAACGAGACCTTTCCCGTGCGTCCCGGCAGCATCCACGCCGTCCTGCTCAGCCACGCGCACATCGACCACAGCGGCAATCTGCCCGGCCTTGTGAAACGGGGCTTCAGCGGTCCGATCCACGCCACATCCGCCACCGCTGACCTATGCGGAATCATGCTGGCCGACTCGGCGCACATCCAGGAGGAAGACGCCAGATTCTGGAACGAAAGGCGCGCCCGCAAGGCGTCTGAGCACATCAAACCGCTCTACGGCAGGAAAGATGCGAAGCGAGCCTGCAGCCTGATTCATCACGTGCCTTACGACGAGCGATTCGAGTTGGCTGACGGGGCCTCGGCAACGCTCGTGGAGGCGGGGCATATTCTCGGCTCAGCGTGCGTACTGGTTGAAATCGACGGACCCAAACCCGTCCGCCTGCTATACACCGGCGACCTGGGCCGGCTGGCCCTGCCTATCCTCCGCGACCCCATATCACCCATGCCGCCGGCAGATTACCTGATTACAGAGAGCACCTACGCCAACCGCCGCCACCGCAACCCCACAGACATGAAGAATCAACTGGTCCGCATCATCCAACAGACCCGCGACGCCGGGGGAAAGGTCATCATCCCGGCATTCAGCGTGGGGCGGACACAGACGGTGGTGTATTACCTTGCCCAGGCCATCTATGAAGGCCTGCTGGAGCCGCTGCCGATCTTTGTGGACTCCCCTCTGTCGGTCAACGCCACCGAGGTGTTCAAGAAGCATCCGGAATGTTACGACGAAGAGGCGGCCGACTTCTGGCATCTCCGCGGCGACATCTTCGGCCAATCCCGCATCACCTACATCACCGACGTGAAGCGGTCCAAGGCCCTCAACACCATGGCCGAGCCGTGTGTAATTATCGCCTCCAGCGGGATGTGTGAGGCCGGACGAATCAAACACCACCTCAAGAACAACATCGAGAATGAGGCCAACACCGTTGTCGTGGTCGGCTTCATGGCCCAGCACACCCTGGGGCGTCGGATTGTGGAGCGGCGCGAGGAACTCAAGATCTACGGGCGAATGTATAAACTGTTGTGCCGCGTGGAAATCCTCAACGGCTTTTCGGCCCACGCCGACCGTGACGACTTCGCGCACTGCCTGGGCCCCCTGGCGAAGAACCTGAAGGCCGCTTTTGTTGTCCACGGTGAGGGCTCCCAGTTGCAGGCAATGAAGAGACTCCTTGAGGCGGCCGGATGTTCCAATGTTACAGCCCCGATACCGGGGCAGAGGTTCGACCTGACGTAGAGCGACCAAGCCGGCTGGTTTGTTGGTTGACGGGTTCTGTTTGAAGTGGTTGGTCAGTATGGATTATTTGCCGTTGCGAGATTGGGCGGGATTATGTCGCAGAGGCCGGACATTTCGATCATCGGATGCGGGAAGGTGGGCACGACCATCGCGCAACTGGCCGCGCGGGCCGGTCGGCGAGTGGCTGCGGTGGCCAGCCGCAACGAACAAGCGGCCCGCTCCGCTGCCGAAGCGATCGGTCGGCCTTCAGCGGTCCTCAGCATCGCCGAGGCCGCCGGGGTCGGCGCGCTGGTGCTGCTGACGGTAAAAGACGAGGCCATCGAGCCCTTGTGCAGCCAATTGGCCCAACAGGGCGCCTTTGGTCGCGGTGCCGTCGTGGGGCACTGCTGCGGGGCCCTTTCCAGCGAGATCCTTGCATCCGCCCGCGACCGCTGCGGCTGCACCACCGGCTCCATGCACCCGCTGGCGACCTTTCCTGACGCCGCGGCGGCCATCGAAGGGTTCCCAGGCACCTACTGCTTCTGCGAAGGGCAGGACCCAGCCCTTGGGGTGCTGGAGCAACTTGCCTCCGACCTTGGCGGCCAGTCCGTGCGGATTGACTCGGCCGGAAAGATGCTTTATCACGCCGCGGCCGTCATGGCCTGCAA
>JASLZV010000142.1 GCA_030754715.1 Phycisphaerae bacterium | reverse complement strand
GGAGACCTTAAAGTTTTCCCCCCGGGTGGGGCGATAAACATTGCAGAAATCCGTTGTGGTGCCCAAGAAGTCATCTGATAAGTCGCTGATGCGGATATCGGCCGCCGCCGCCGCCGCCGCCGTCACCAAGCAGACCCTGGAATACTACGTGATGCTGGGTCTGGTGGACCCGATCCGCCTCAAGGGGCGGCGCGGACGGTTCTTCGACAAGGACACGGTCAAGCGCATCCGTCTGATCCGCGAGTTGAACCAGTCCGGCTATACCCTGCGCGACATCCGCCAGACATATCTGGCCGGACGGTGAACGGCGAATCCGGAATTGTCGTCGCCGGCGCTCGCTATGCCAAGATACTGCCGAATCGCCCATTTGGGATGTGCAATTTGAGGTCGTCGGGGTGGTATGCGGCTATTGATTGACGTAAAATGCTCGCGCGATGGTCAAGAAGTTCGTAACAATTTCCCTGGCGACGAAGTTTCGCCTCCTGTTCGGCACGGCGGTGTTGGGGATCATTGCAGCCGCCCTGGTAGTACCGTGGTATTTCATGGAACTGATGGCCGAGCGGGAGGCCCAGCGCGCCGGTGCGGAACTGACGCGCATGCGGCTGAATGAGTTCGTTCGCGAACATCCCCGCAAACACGCCCCGCCGAGCCGAGTGGCGGCTCTTTATACCGCCGGAGGGGCCGACCAGCCCCGCAGGGGTCCGTTGCTGATCAAACTTGGCACTGGCCTGACCGCGGCGGACCAGCGGCTGGACTTCCCCGCCCGTGACGCGCTGCGGGCGTTTGTGCGTAACGTCGATCAGGATCTGGCGGTGATCGGCGACGAGGACGACCGGGGGCAAACGGTGTACCGGTGCTTTCGAGCGGTGCGCGTGGAACCCACCTGCGCCAGTTGCCACGGTCCCCCTGCGCCGGTGGAGCGCCAGTTCCAGCAGGGGCAGTTGGTGGGCATGATCGACGTGACGGTTCCGGGACCGGCGGGAACGAATTGGCTGGTGTGGTGGACGCGGGTGTCGTTCCTGGTGGGCGTGGTGCTTGCGGGGATCGTGGCGTCGGTGGTCTTCGCCGTAATCGCCCAGCGATTGATTCTCCGTCCGGTGCACCATCTCCGCACGGTGACCGACAGGGCCGCCGAGGGAGACCTGGACGTCAGGAGCAAGATCCAAAGCGGCGACGAGATGCAGCGACTGGGTGAGAGTTTCAACGATATGCTGGCTGCCATAGAGGAACAGCAGGAGAAACTCAAGGCCGCCAACCGCGCGCTGGACCTGAAACTCAACGAACTGGCCGAGGCCAACGTGACCCTCTACCAGGCCAACCGGGTAAAGAGCGAGTTCCTGGCCAACGTGTCGCACGAATTACGCACCCCGCTCAACAGCATAATCGGTTTCGCGGACCTGCTTGGCGGCTCCGGCGAGGAGCGAATCCGGCGATATGGCGCCAACATCGACTTGGCGGCCAAGAACCTCCTGAGCATGATTAACGACCTGCTGGACCTGGCCAAGATCGAGGCGGGCAAGGCCGAGGTGCGTTTCGACAAGGCCAGCGTCTCCGAAATCTGCCGGACACTGCTGGCGTTGATGGGACCGCTGGCCAACCAGAAGCAGTTGGCGCTGGAATCAGCCATCGCCGAAGACCTGCCGATGATGGTGACCGACGCGGGCAAACTTCAGCAGGTCCTGTACAACCTTCTGTCCAACGCCATCAAGTTCACGCCCGCCGGCGGCAAGGTCACGCTGTCTGCCCGGTGCGACGGCGCTGCAGCCAACGGCGCCGCCGAAGGCTGCGTGGTCATTTCAGTTGCCGACACCGGACCGGGCATCCCTGAAGCCGAGCAACAGCATATCTTCGAGAAGTTCTATCGCTCCGAGGCCACCCTCACCAAGGAGTCTTCCGGGACCGGATTGGGGCTGGCCATCGCCAGGGAACTGACCGGGCTGTTGCGGGGCAGGCTGGTGCTGGAGAGTTCACCCGGCCACGGGACCGAGTTTATCCTGTTCCTGCCGCTCGATGTCCAGGCGACCCAAAGCACCGCGGTCCGCGGCGACGGAATCTGAGCCCTTTGGCTCGGCGTTTCAACCGGGCGGACGCAGCGGAATGGTGTGGTCTTTCCTCTCTTGGGGTCTGCGGGATTTTCCCGGGCTGTAGTCGGGATTCCTGCGAAGCAATCGCGATTCTTTGGGGCAAGACGAGTGAGCAGCGGTTATTATACGTGCGGCCACTGGCGAGTCACTCGCGGTGGCCGGGGCAGTGTACCCGATATGCGGATGCAGGCGATAACAGAGACACTTTCTGCCAGCGATGCGACAGCCCGTCGGCTGGCGGACGGCGCGAGGACCCATGAGGCTATGAATAAGGGCAAGTTGACAGTCCTGGTGGCGTTCATTCTGGCTGGGTTGGTGGCTCTGGGCTTTCGGTTCTTTGGCCAGGTGGGGGTGACCAAGGGGCCAACGGTGTCGGTCGGCGGGGGCGCGGCGCCCTCACTGGCGGGACAGTTCCGCGGCATGGTGCTGCAAATGCATAACCCCGGAGACAAGAATCATCCCTACGAGAAGTTCATCGATGAAATTGCCCGCAGCGGAGCCAACACCGTATGCCTGACGGTGTCGGCCTACCAGGAAGACGGCTCTTCGTCGAGCATTTTCATCGATGCCCGCAAAACGCCCACTGACGACCGCATCCGGGGGCTTGTCAGGCACGCCCACGCGAAGGGGTTGCGAGTGATGTTTATGCCGATCGTGCTGCTGGAAAACGGGCGTGACGGCGAGTGGCGGGGGAAAATCTCGCCCAACAGTTGGACCCGGTGGTGGCAGAAGTACACCGAGTATATCCTCCACTACGCCTATCTGTGCAACGAGACCAGGGTCGAAGCCTTTGTCGTCGGTTCGGAACTCCTTTCCACCGAGCCTCAGACCCCCAGGTGGCGGAGGCTGATCGCACGGGTCCGCGGGGCCTATGACGGCCTGCTGAGTTACTCGGCCAACTGGGACCACTACCGCGTGCCGAAGTTCTGGGACGACCTGGACATGATTGGAATGACCACTTACTACAACCTCACCGGCGGGCAAAAGCCCACCTTGGCGCGGCTTAAGGAGGCATGGGTGCCGCTGAAAAGGGAAATTCTCAACTGGCAGGCCACCATCAAGAAGCCCATCTTTTTTACTGAGGTGGGCTGGCCCAACCAGCCCACCTGCGCTCAATACCCCTGGAACTATTTACAGAGCGACAAGACCGACCCACAGGCCCAGGCCAACTGTTTCGAGGCGTTCTTTGACACCTGGATCAACGAGAAGTTAGTTGCGGGCTTCCTCGTCTGGGAGTGGCGCAGGAACCTGACAAAGACGCTCGATCCGGGCAAGGACATCTCCTACGTGCCCTGCGAGAAGCCCGCGATGAAGGTGATCTCGCGTTACTACCGGCTGCCCGCCCCGTGGGAGTCCGAGCCGCCCAGGGGGCGTCCTGCCGCAACGCAGCCCAAACAGCCTCCACCGGCCAAGTGACCAACCGCCGCCACTGGGACTTGTGGGCCGTGAAGATTGCGATCATCGCGGCGAGATTATGCCCTCCCAGTCCACCTGATCGATGGCGAACTGTACGTCGGACCCCAGGCGGGCGTGTTCCACGGAACTTTCCGGGTCCTCCAGCACCAGGGCCAGCACCGGTACCTGTCCGCGCCGGGCGATCTGTCGGGGGTTGGTGAACATAGCCATCTCCGCGTCGCCGTGCGAAGCGGCCGATTCGGACAGTTCCATCTCTCGTTGGGTAGCCCCGTCGATTTGATAGCGGTTAATCACAACGCCCGCCACCGGCAGGCCTGCGCAGCGCGCGGCGTGGATGGTGAGCAGTGTGTGGTTGATGGTGCCCAGGCCCCCCCGGGCAACGATAACCACCGGCAGGTTCAGCATCTTCGCCAGGTGGATCACCCAGAACTCGTCGGAAATGGGGCACAGCAGCCCGCCGACGCCCTCCACGACCACGATCTCGGCTGCGCCTTCCAGACGCCCCCAGGCGGCGAAAATTTCCTCGAGATCCACCGGCCGGCCCTCCCGCTGCGCCGCTACGTTTGGTGCAAGGGCCGCAGCGTAGCGAACAGGCGCGATCTCGCTCAGCGGTCGCGACGAGTCGGCGCAGGAGGCCAAAAACTCCGCGTCGGAGCTTACGAGGTCGCCGCGGTGCCTCCGGCACCCGCTGGCAGCCGGCTTGAATACTTCCACAACCCGCCCGGCCATCCGCAGGTGTTGAGCGATCGCACCGGCAATCAGTGTTTTGCCCACCTCTGTGTCGGTGCCCGTTACGAACAGACCCCGTAGTTGCGGCAATTGACCCCAGCGCGACACGTCAAAGTCAAACGGTTTTTTGCGAAGGCCCGAATTACTCATGGATCGTTGCCATTATCCTGTCCGATGCCGCACGTTGAAGTCCGGCGGTTGTTATTCAAAAAACTCGCGGATCGTCGCGATTACGCCCGTCATCAGCCGCTCCAGCGTTTTGTTGTCCATGGCCGGTGCGGGCATCAGCACCACCACGTCGCCCAGCGGACGGATGATGATGTCATGTTTGCGGGCATGCTTGCACACAGCCTGGCCGACGTGCTTGTCGCTGCCGAACGCTTCGCGCTTGTCACGATCGGCCACTAACTCGATGCCGACCATCATGCCGCACTGGCGGATGTCGCCGACGTTGGGATGCCCCCGAAGTTCCGTCAGGCGCGCGCGTATGGTTTCAACCTTCCGGCCCAGCGCCTCGAGCAGGCCGGTCTCGAAAATCAGATCGATGCAAGCCGTCCCCGCCGCACAGCCCAGCGCGTTGCCCGTGTACGTGTGTCCATGGTAGAACGTCCTGCCCTCGCTCACCTCGCCGCCGAACGCCTCAAAGACCGCTTCAGTGGCCAGCGTGGCGGCCACCGGCAGGTATCCCCCGGTCAAACCCTTGCCCAGGCACATCAGGTCGGGGCAGACCTGCTCGTGGTTGCAGGCAAATAGTTTGCCGGTGCGGGCGAATCCGGTGGCCACTTCGTCGGCGATCAGCAGCAGACCGTACTGGCGTGTCAGCCTGCGAAGGCTGGCGAGGAACCCAGGTGGGTGTGTGAGCATGCCTCCGGCCGCCTGGATGAGCGGCTCGGCGATGATTGCGCAGTAAGTCTCGCCGCTGCCGCGAAGGATATCCTCAACCTGTTCCAGAACCACCTGCCCGGCGCGGTCGCCGGCCGGGTGATGGTAGGGGTTGGGCGTATCGACGAAGGTGCTCGCGAACAGCAGGGGGCGGAAAATGCTGTGAAATGCTTCGATCCCGCCCACACTCATCGACCCGATCGTGTCGCCGTGGTAGCCCTGACGAAGAACTTTTCTCGCCCGCCCTGGCCGGTGTTGCGGAAGTATTGGAACGCCATCTTCAGCGCTATTTCGACGGCCGTCGCGCCGCTGTCGCTGTAGAAAACCTTTGTCAGCTTGCCCGGTGTAATCGCGACCAGGCGTTCGGCCAGTTCGATGCTGGGCGGTGAGGCGTGGCCAAGGAGGGTCGAGTGGGCCACGCGCGACAGTTGATCCGTAATGGCCCGGTCGATCTTCTCG
>JASLZV010000141.1 GCA_030754715.1 Phycisphaerae bacterium | reverse complement strand
ACCATCGCGAGATGTCTGTGTCGGCTCTGACGTGCTCGTTCTCATCCAAAACCCCTTCACTTTGGCAAAACGGCCGGAAGATCCTGTAAAATTGCTGAATCGATCTGTACGAAGCGTATTCTACTCGATAGGAACGTAAAGTTCCACCAAAAGTCGGCGAGACCGAATCGGGCCCCTGCATCGGTTGCATGTCTGAAGGCCTGTATCGCTTATTCGCTTGGCGTGAGGAACGCAAAACGTGCACCACCTTGGGGGTCGACCACCCTAAGCCGCACGCCACCGTCGGCACCCTTCGCCGCCTCAGCCACCTCCTGGGACAGTTCCTCCATGGTGTTCACCGCCTTGCGCCCCACGTGTGTGATTACCATGTCCTGGCGGAGGCCCTGCTCGCCCGCATCCGAGCCGTCGACCACCTCCACAATCAACACGCCGGTGGTATCCTTCTTGAAGCCGGCCTGTTGGATCAACTCCGGCGTCAGCGTGGTCACCTTCAATCCGTAGTCTTCCAGGGTGGCCTCCCCGGCGGTCTGGCCGCGAAACGCCCGCACCATGTCCTCGGGCTGGACCGCAAGTGTCACCTCGACCGTAACCGGCTTGCCCTCGCGATACACCTTGACCGCCACGCTCTTGCCCGGCGGGATGTCGGCCACCATCAGACGGAGCCCACGCGTACCGGTCACCGCCTTGCCGTCAATGCTCACAATGAAGTCCTCAACCTTGATTCCGCCTTTTTCGGCCGGGCTCCCCTTAGCCACCAGCGACACCAGCGCGCCCTTTGTGCCGAGCAGATTGAAGCTTTGGGCAAGTTTCTCGTCGACATCCTGAATCAATACTCCTAGATATCCGCGCGTCACCTTGCCGGTGGTTATCAACTGGTCCATGATCCGGCGGGCCATGTTCGAGGGTATCGCCAGGCCGATCCCCGAGTTGACGCCGCTGAGCGAGGGGGAGACGATTGCCGTGTTGATCCCGATGACCTCGCCCTTCATGTTCACCAGCGGACCGCCGGAGTTGCCATAATTGATAGCCGCGTCGGTCTGGAGATAGTTCTGGTACTTGCTGGGATCCCCATTCATGCGCCCCGTGGCCGATATGATGCCGGCCGTCACAGTCTGCGGTAATTTCTGCGGCGCGCCAACGGCCAACACCCAGTCCCCCACCTCCACCTCGTCGCTGTTACCCAGCGGGGCCTCGATGAGTCTGTCCGGCTTGATCTTCACCACCGCCAGGTCGCTGGCCGGGTCCGGGCGAGTCCACACAACGTCGAATCTTCGCCTGTCCGCCAGGACGATCGTCACCTTGTCGGCCCCGCTAATCACGTGCTCGTTGGTCAGTATGTAGCCGTTTTTCGCATCAATGATTACGCCGCTGCCGAGACCCATTCTCGGCGTTGGCAATCGCCTCCATCGCCGGGGCATTGGAACATCACCGTCGCCGAAACGCCGCCGCAGGAGATCCTTCAGACGCATGGTTGCCTTCTTGACCACGTGGATTTCCACCACCGCGGGTTTGACTGTCTTGGATACCTCGCGGAACAACGCCGACATTCGATCGAACCGGCTGAGGCGTTCGAGGTTATTCCGGGCGGCCTCCACCTTTCCGGATTCCACCGCGTAGGACACCTGGGCCACCAGATCCGGACCAAGGAAATGCATACCAGCCCAGACCAACGCGGCGACAATTAGAAGCGCCGCCCACATCTTGGCTGTTTTCACGGCCGCGTTTATCGCTCGTTTCACGGCAAAAAATCCTTTCCGGTTTGTTATTTCGTCGTCATTCCCCGCCATTATAGTATGTTACGGTCGGTTCACGACAAAGGTTCCCGAAATCTTCACCCGCGGGCGATTCATCGCCGCTTTCGAATCCATCCAATAGTAAGCACCACCGCATATAGGCCGCCCCCCGGCAGCGTCAGCATTCCGAACCACCGCGACGGATGCACACCCGGTGGAATGGCCACGTCGGGCGGAATCTCGTCACCCCGCCCGGCTGCGTTCCATTTGAACCGCTCAATTTCCACTTCCCCGTCAAGCCCGACGCCGTCCTTGACCGACTGTGGTTCGGCATCCGAGCGGCACAGCAGATTCTCATATATCGCCACGGCCGGGTCGCCTGGGAAAACAGGCGGCAACTCCGCCACCTTGTTGTACACCGCCCGGCCAGTCCGCTCGGCCGGCGCGCGATCAATCTCGCCGGTTTGGATATTCGCCCCGACAGCCCGCAGCGAGATGCTTCGCACCTCCACCGACCCCTGGCCCATCCAGGTCACCACAAACTCCGCGGCTCCGCCGGCCGCAGAAGCGAGAAAGGTCCACTCGAACCGCCGCCATCGACGCGAAATCTGCTCCGGATAGACCACCAACGCCGTGGGGTTGTCCTCCCAGTCGATCCAGCCGATCGATTGCGGCCACAGTTCCGCTTTGAGCATTCCAGCGGTGCCCCCTACGCCGCCGCGCGCCTCCAGTGAAATGCGGTATTCATCCGGCTCGTTGTCCGCCAAGCGCAGCGGCTGGGCCGCGTGCGACAACCCCCACAGCCACCGAGACCGCAGTATCAACAGACCCCCCCGCAGGTTTGCGGCGTCCAATTGCCACGAATCGGCCAGAAGGTTGTTCGCTCCGGCAATTGCCCTCAACGCTGCCGCCTCACCGGCCCCTGTCCGCACCGATTCTATCACCTCACAGAACCGCCGGTCGGCAGCCAGGATGTAGCGAACCTTGTACGCGCTCAGCAGGCGATTGTCCCGGATCAGGCGCCGCCAGTTGCGCGCCGTGCCAAATACGCGAAAGCCGAACAGGTGGGCGTGGCGCGGCGACTGGAACGGCCCGTAACTGTTAATGGTGGCAATGCCCAGGGCGCCGGCGGTCTTGGGCAGAAGCAGTTCCGCCGGGCGGTGATGGTAGGACGCACTGAGGCCCCACACGCGATAGGCCTGGGGGGAATCTTTGGCGAGGCTCCCCTCGACATGTTTCTTGAGCCACGCGGCAGCTGGCGAAACATCCGCCTCTGGAGACTTGCCCTGATCGCCGGGGGCATCCACAAATCGTGTTATGAAGAACAGGTCCACCAGGACCAACCCCACCAGCAGTGGCGCCCGCCGGCGCGGCCCGCCCAACCAGAACCAGACAGCCGCGATACTCGCCACCAGCATCGCCCCCTGGACCCAGACGGCCGGGTTGGCCGGACTGACGGCCGCCAGCGCGTCGCCGGCGCCCCCGACGAACGGGAACGGGATTCGCCCGCCCCAGCCCCAAAGGTCTCGACCCGCCCATCCAGCCACACCCAGGACCATCAGAGACGCGAGCATCGCCGCTGGCAGCACAACCGTCATGCCGCGGCGGATTGTACGCCCCAGGGCCCCGGGCGTATCTCCGACGCATACCGCGTGGACCGCCGCACCCGCCAGCACCGCCAACGCCAGATCCACCACAAGCACCATCCGCGCCGGGCATCGCACCATCCCTAAAACGGGAACCTTTTGGATCAGCCAATACGCCGGTATGTAGTATCCCAGCATCCAGACGCCCGCACCGAGGGCCAACCACACCCAGAGGCGAACGATGCCGCCGGTGTCGTTTGTTTTCGGCAGCCGAACCGCCCTGCCGCGCCGCAGCCGCCACGCCGCCGCAGCCGCCAGCGGAAGCGTCACCAGCCCCACGTAGCCCAGCATCTCGCACAGGTGCCACGGTCCCCACCACTGCTGAGGGAAGAAATTCGGCCACCGGGAGCCCATCAGCATCGGGAAAAATGCCAACACTCCCGCCACGGGGAAGAAACTATTCTCACCGGCTACCATCAGCCCAAGACCTCCCCGCGTGACATGCCCCATCATTTCCGCGGTGACCAGAATTTGCGGGCCGGCAATGACTGCCGCAAGGACTGTCGCCCCGCAGGCCGGGGCAACTGACCGCCACTGCCGGGCGCCAAAGGGCCAGACCCGCAGGCCGAAGTACACAAACCAGATCAGGCACACGTGGATCAGCGTCGGCCAGTGCCCAGACGTTATCCCCAGGTACGCAACCGGAACCATCGCCACAGCCGGGGCAAATACCCGCCGTCTGCCGCGGAAACTCTCAATACACCACAGGCCCCACGGCAGATACGCAGCCGTGTGGATCATCGACAGGTGAACGCGGTGGCCGACCATGAACCCGCAGAACATGAACACCACCGCACCGAACATACTTGCCGCGCGCACCAGGCTCATCCGCCGCAGATACGCGTAAGCACCCCAGCCGGCCAGCGAGAACCCCAGGAATATCGAAATGCTGTAGGCCAACTTCGCCCGTAAGACCGCAAACAGCCACGTCGGCGGATACATCACAGCCGACTGCGGGTCCCCCATCAGCGGCGCCCCGGTGGCCTCATAGGGGTTGTCAACCGGCCAGCGGCCCTCGCGCAGCGCGCGGCCGACCATCTTCCGCAGCGGGTAGTAATGGATTACGTCGTCCTCGCCCGCGATGAGGGGGTTGGTCCACAACGGATACAGCATCACCAGCGGAGCGGCGAGAATCACAATCAACGGCGCTGCGGTGCCCAATCGGTTCATTTACCTACCCCGAAAGTTGGTCCGCCTTGCGCAGCGCGACCAGAATGTTTCGCATGAACGTCGTGACCGGAACGTCCGTGCAGGCGGACACGTACGTCGCGCCCCGCGATACGCAGGTCCTGCGACAGCCGTCCCGGAACCGCCCCCACTGGCGGCGGTAGCACTGGCGGACCTCCTCGGTTACGTGCATTTGCATCCGGCGGTCCGTCTCGGCGCAGGACAGCAGGTAAGGCCCCTCCATTTCGCCCTGCGCGTCGCGCCGGCTGTACAGGTGCAACACGGTAACATCTCTTTCAAACTTGCCGAACGCCCCGCCCACCCGCAGGCGATCCAACGCCTCGGACAACTCCGACCCGCAATCCAACAGGTCCGATATCAGCACAATGGTGGTCGGCGAATCGAACGTCTTGATCTCTTGCAGCCGGCCCGCCAACTGCCGCATGGAGGCCTTCAGGTGCGTTTGCCCGCCGGCGCCCAGGCCCGCCAGGTAATCCAGCACCGTAAAGACCCTCCTGCGGTTTTTCCCCGTGCGAAGCATCCGGCCGGGGCTATCGTTGCCGCCACTGCCGCCAAACGGCACGACGGTAACGCGGTCCAGGGAGCCCATCGCCACGTACGCCAGGGCCGCCGCCGCCCGGCGGGCATAATCGAACTTCCCGCCTCCCCGTTCGCCTTCGTCGGCCGCCATCGACGCCGAACAGTCCAGGGAGATTACCACGTCCGACTCACTGTGCTCGTGGAACAGCCGCAGCAGAAGTTTCTCCATCCGCGCGTAATAGGGCCAGTCGATGAAGCGGATGTCGTCCCCGGCTGCGTAGTCGCGGTGGTCGGCGAACTCCAGCCCGTCGCCCATACGGCGCGACCGCCTTGCACCCGCCCCCATGGCGCCCCTGCCGCCCTGCCGGGACTTGGCGATAAGCCACAGCCGCTCAAGCATCGCCAGGTCCGCCAGAAAGTCTTTGCTGAACAAGTCTGCGATTTTTGTTCCGCCCGGTTCCATCTCTCGCCAGCATTTGCGGAGAAAGCCCGAAACGATGCTAACACGACCGGCGGGCGGAGACAACCTCCCGGCCGCGG
>JASLZV010000140.1 GCA_030754715.1 Phycisphaerae bacterium | reverse complement strand
TGCGGCTGCGGGAAACACTGGAAGAGGATTGAGGCACATCGTCCAGGTGTCGCGCGGCGGGTTTCCTTTGCTTGCTCCGCGGACCATACAATGTGCTGGTTAGAACCGCCTTCGCTTTCGAGCAGAGGGAATATTGAGGAGTTTGCGGTACTTCGCCACGGTGCGGCGGGCAATACTGAGGCCTTTCGCCCGCAGTGCCTCGACCAGTTTGTCGTCGTTGAGCGGCTTGAACTTGTCCTCCGAGTCAATGACTTCCTGGAGTTTCACCCGTACCGCGTCCCAGGCTACGTCCTGGCCCTCGGTGGTGGTGGTACCACCCGAAAAAAACATTCGAAGCGGGAAAATTCCGCGGGGCGTTTGCACATATTTGCCGGCCACCGCCCGGCTGACGGTGGCTACGTGCACGCCCACCTTGGCGGCGATGTCGGCCATCGGCAGCGGTTTCAAAGCCTCTTGTCCCCGGTGGAGGAAATCTCGCTGGACGCCGAAGACCTCCTCGGCCACCCGCCGGACGGTCTGTCGCCTCTGGGCGATGGCGTCGATCAGCCACTGGGCCGAACGAATGTTCTTCCGAAGGAAGCGGCGGGCCTGTTGGTCGGTCTGGCGGTTGCGGGCAAGTTTTCGATACGACTTGGATATGTACAGCCGCGGCGCGTTGCCGTCAGCCATTGTGATCACCACCCGGTCATTTTCGTCAACGTCCACGAGTATTCCGGGGCTGATGACCGGCACGGTGCGATGGCCAACCAGCAGACCGGGGCGAGGATTCAGATGCGAGAGATTCTCGATGGCGCCTTTGACCTGCTCAATGTCCTTTCCGCTGCGCCGGGCAATTTGCGGCAGGCGGTTCAGTTCAATGTCTCGCAGGAATCGTGATACCAGCATCATCTCCAGCGACACGTCCCTGCCGGCCTGCGCCTCGGCCTGCAGTTGCAGAGTCAGGCACTCCTTCAGGTCGCGCGCCCCAACACCGACCGGCTCAAGGGTCTGTATCAGCTGCAGCGCTTCGGACAGCGCCACCGGAGTGGGCGCCTCGTCGGCCTCGCCGGCCCTTGCGGGAAGATCCTCAAGTGGCACACGGAGGTACCCGTCGTCGTCGATGTGGTTGATGATCAACTCGCCGGCGGCCTTCACCGCCTCCCCCACCTCCACGAATGCCCACTGGTGCAGAAGGTACTCATCCAGCGACTCACCCGGCGCGGGTGCGTTGGCCATCGCGTCGAGTTTGCGGTCTCGCTCGCCTGGCGGCGGCGAGGGGGGGCGCACAGGCGAATCGGCGGCGGCAAACTGCGCGCCGTATTCGTCGGTGAACTCAGCCAGTCGCTCGAAGTCCTCGCTGTTTCCGTTGTCCTCGGAGACGACCATGTCATGCTCGCCACGTTCCTCGCCGGTATCAACCTTGGCCGGCGGGGCCTGGTCGTCAGCCTCCGGTGCGTACACCTCGAGAACCGGGTTGGATTCCATCTCCTCATCGATTCGCTCCTGCAGCGCCTGCATGGGAAGTTGCAGGATCTCCATCGCCTGGATGATCCGCGGCGAGAGTTTCATCTGCTGCTGGAGGCGAAGTTGTTGTGTGACGTCAATCCGCATAGCAACCGTATTATAACATTCAAACCCAAGGCGCAAAGGCGCGGAACGCCCGCTCTTCGGCGTCCTTGGATAAATCTTGCACAGTGCCCCGGAGACTCTCATCGCCCGGCGGCATTGTCCGCTGCCGCAAACCGACCCTCACATCTCGCGCCGCTCGTTGATGGCGTCGGAGAGGATGGACTTGTTGGCGTATTCGATTTGCCCCCCGGCAGGCAGCCCTCGCGCCAGGCGAGTGACCCGCACCGGGTAGGACGCAAGGCGCTCGGCAATGTAAAGGCTTGTCGCATCACCTGATACGGTGGGATTGGTAGCCAGGACGACCTCTTCGACACCCCCAGCCCTCACGCGGGCCTCCAGCGCATCGATGGTCAGGTCGTCGGCCTCGACCCCCTCCAGCGGGGCCAGGTGACCCATCAGCACGTGATACACGCCTCGGTACGCACCGGTCGACTCCAGCGAAAGCAGGTCCTTAGGCTGTTCGACCACGCATATCTGCCCACCCGTGCGGCGCGGGTCGGCGCAGATGGCACACAACTCGCCCTCAGCCAGGTTGAAGCAGCAACTACACGGGCGGATATTGGTCTTAACGTCCCGAATCGCCTCGGCCAGTCCCAGGGCCTCGTCCCGGCTGCTCTTGAGGATGTGAAACGCCAGCCGCTCAGCCGTCCGAGCCCCGATACCGGGCAACTTGCCCAACTCGGTCATCAACCGTTCGATTGTTTCAGCGTAGCCGGACATAATCGGATAATTGGGAACCTCCTCAGCCCAGCAGCCCGCCCAACTCTGGGATATCCATCCCCCCTGTAAGTTCGGCCATTGCCTCCTGGGCAGCGGCCACAGCCTTTTCCTGAGCGGCGCCGACGGCCGCCTTGATTAGGTCTTCCAGCATCTCTACATCCACCTCGGCCAGCAGATCCTTGTCAAGTTTGATATCCACCAGTTGGCCCTTGCCGGTAACGGTGGCCTCAACCACTCCCCCGCCAGCATCGGCCGTGTAGGTGGAGTTTTCCAGTTTTTGCTTCAATTCGGGCAGGCGAGTCTTCATCTCGCCGGCCAACTTCATGATCTTTCCCAAGTCACCGAACATCGTGTCCCTCAGGTTTCTATTCTCAAGCTGCCGGCAATACCAGCAGACGCAATCCTGCGCACCACGGATAAAGTCGCAACCCCATACCCAGCGACGCCATGCTTCGCATCACCTTGCCACCGGTAATGCGCGTTGTCCCGTCAATCTGTTCCTGTTCGCGCAGTCCGTACGGTTCACCGCTATTAATTTCCTTCGGCTACATCTGAATTTTCCACCGCATCGGGCGGCTCGGCGGGCGGGCTGTCACGCCGCACATCCACCAGTTCGCCGCCGAACAGGCCGGTGACGGCAGTCACCAACGGGTCCTTGAGAATCTCTGTTCGCTCAGCAGTGCTGATCCCGCCAAAGGCCCGCGCCGCCGGCGGTGGCGACGGGCTCGAAACTGACGAGGACCCATCGGCCGCCGCCCCGCCCCGCCTGTCAGCCACAGCCGACGGGATCGAAACCGACGAAGGGTCGCCGGCCCCAGCGCCGCCGCGTGGGCGGGCTGCGAGGTCTTTCCGTCCCCTCGCTCCCGCCGGGGGCGAACCGGTCAGATCCTCAATGCGCCGTATCAGACTGTCAGAGTCTACGAACTTCTCCGCCTCAGCCAGCCGTACAAGAGTCGCCTCAACAAGCGCCCTGGCCACGCTGGAACCGCGGAGTCCCCTCCCAGCCGCCTGGATCACACCAATACCATGCACCAACGTCGGAGTGGAGAACCGCTCGGCCAAGGTTCCAATCGCCTCCCGCTGGGACTCGGGCAGTTCGATCAACTCACTGTCGGCCCCGCAGGTTGAAGCCAGCATCATGTTGCGATAGGCATCGCCCAGAGAGGTTACAGCGCTGCTCAGCGTCACACCGCTTTCCAAAATACGCGCCAGTTCGCCCAATGCCGCGGCCGCCTCCCCCCCGGCAATGGCCGAGACAATCGCCACTACCCGCTCGTCACCCGGCGTGCCCAGAACACGGATTATCTCCTCGTCGGTCACCTCGCCGAGGCCGGAAAGCAGTTGGTCGAGCAGACTGAGGCCATCGCGCATCGACCCGGCGGCAGCCCGGGCCACCCGAAACAGCGCATCATCATCGGCCTTGACCTTCTCCTTCCCGCATACCATCGCCAGATGCTCGGCGATCCGGCACGTGGGGATGTTGCGGAAGTCAAACCGCTGGCAGCGGCTGACAATGGTCGCGGGAACCTTCTCGGCCTCCGTGGTGGAGAAGATGAATTTGACGTGGCCGGGGGGCTCCTCGAGCGTCTTCAGCAGGGCGTTGAAGGCATCTCTTGTGAGGCTGTGGACTTCGTCTATGTAATAGATCTTGTATCGGCAGCGGGCCGGAGCAAAGATCGCGTTGGCGCGTAGTTCGCGAATTTGATCGATACCGCGATTGGAGGCACCGTCAATCTCTACCACGTCCACGTCGTCGCCGCGGGCGATGGCCAGGCAGGCGTCGCACTTGTTGCAGGGCTGGGGCGTGGGGCCATCGTCGCCGAGGCAATTAAGCCCCTTGGCCAGAATGCGGGCCATGGTTGTCTTGCCAACGCCGCGGGTGCCTGTGAACAAATAGGCGTGGGACACCCGCCCGGACTTGATGGCGTTGACCAGCGTCCGGGCAATGGGCTCCTGCCCCACAACCTCCTCGAAGGTGCGGCTGCGATATTTGCGCGCTAGAACCAGATAAGCCATATCTAATTTCGGATTCCGGAGTTCGGACTGCGGATTTTCCCGCCGGCGCAACCAATCAATCCGCAATCTGAAACCCAAAATAAACAGTGCCGTGCGCTCCGCTTCGAATCCAAGCAGCGGGGTCCGGCCTGCCAGGCGGCTCCAGCCAGGCGACCCTCCGGCACACGCTGAAGCACGCTTATGGCTGCTTCCTTCCGGACCTGACCAGGTTCACGGTACAGCGTTGCAGAGGACCCAACTTTCAACACCGCCGACAAGACGGGTGGTTCCGCCACACGACACCCTCAACGGAGCATTCGGTCCCGCTATAGCGGATTGCAGGTCATCCCCGGAGGGAATCAGGGCACCGCTAACGCCCCACCTAGCACGGCACTTCCAATGTTTTGGTCATCTACCGGCAGAATACCACTAAACTCAATATACCACCGCCGGGCTTTGCTACGCCCGTCACCCTTGTGCACTATGATACGGCAGTCCGTATCAGGAGGCAACAGCGACCTCAACAAATCCCGCTTTTCCTCGTCGGTCAATTCGATCAATTTCACAGCCTGACCGAACTGCTTCAAGATTCTCTGGCGGCTGCGGCTGATCTGTTTCGCCTGTGATGCTGTGCGTTCCAACAGGGCACGTTGACGCGCCAACTGTTCCTTTTTCGTTTCATTGTCGGCCTCATCATCTGCGATCTCTTGGCGTTTAGCCTTGGCATCCCGCTTAGCAATCGTCCCGTCAGCAATAGCATCCACCAGCCGGTCAAGTTTTCTCTGGCATTGTTTCTCGGCTTTGAGCATCCGTTCCTCATCCCGGCCCAATTTAGCCAATGAGGCTACACCATCCCTCAAGGCGATATTCGCCATTTCCAGAGCCTTGTCGAATTCAGCATCGTCGCGTAGCAACTCGCCCAGTGAATAAAGCACCCGCCGCTCCAGTTTCTTCTTGGGGATCATTGGCAACGCACAACGCTTCTCGCCCTTGCGTAAACGAAAACGGTTGCAGCACGCATAATAGTGGAATTTCCGAGTGCCCGTAACGTGAAGTGCCCCACCGCAAATCCCGCAGCGACACAGCCCGCTGAGAATGGAACCTGTGCTCGTGTTACGAGGCTCCCACGTCAGATTCTTCTTTGCCATCTTGTCGAAAAAATCAAACTCGCGTCTCGTCATTAGCGGCGGGAAATCAATAGTGTATGTCTTGATGCCGCCAATTATCGGTTTGAAGTTGATCTCCACTCTGCCAGTTGACGTGCTCCCGATTTCTGTACCAACCTGAGTGAGAGTCAGGCCAATGTTTTAGCCGTGTGTTCCGGAGGATGAGGCGAAGCAGAATCCGGAGGTACACACGGACGCC
>JASLZV010000013.1:13516-13760 GCA_030754715.1 Phycisphaerae bacterium | reverse complement strand
CGGACCTTTCAAGCCCGCAGTTTGGCACCCAAGAATTTCTTGAAGGCCTCGGTCAACTCGGCGACCTCCTGGTCAACCTGCTCGCTGCGCAGCGTCCCCTCATGGCGCTGGTAGGTCAGCCTCAGCGTGACGCTCTTTCGCCCTTTCTTGATCGGTCGGCCGCGATACGTCGCCACATACTCAACCTCCGATCGCAACGGCTGGGCCACAGCCGACAGAACCTCCATTATCTCGGCCCAAGTCA
>JASLZV010000013.1:0-13506 GCA_030754715.1 Phycisphaerae bacterium | reverse complement strand
CACCGCCGGAAAACGACTCACCGGGCGATACGTCCGCCTGAGGTCGGCCTGTCGGATCAAGGCGTCCAGGTAAATTGTCGCCGCGGCGATCGGTCGGACCAGACCGTAATAGTCCAGAACCTCCCCAGTCACCTGCCCCACCGCACCGGCCGGCGCCGAATCCAGCAGGATTTGCGCCGACGCGTCACGCGCCAACCCGGCCACCGCCCCGCCCTTCAACTCCAGGGCAGAGGCGGGTGCAATGTGCTCGCACAACGCCTCCACCGCCCCGCGCAGGTCGCGGAGCGGCCGCGTGGTCACCAAGGCAAGTTCCACGGTCTCGACAGGGCGGTCTTCGCTCCCCACCGGGCCGCGTGAAAACACGCTGCCTAACTCGTAGAGGTTCACCCCGTCCACCCCGGCGTCCTGGTTGGTCTTGCACGCTCGAAGCAAACTGCCCACCAGCGTCGGGCGAAGCGCGTTGTTTGTCCGCCGCGCTATCGCATCCACACAAACCGCCTTGGACGCGCCGAACAACACCGCCTCCTCGGCATCCACAAACGTGAACGTAATGGTCTCGTCAAATCCGGCAGCCGACAGAACCCTGCCAATGCCCGCGCGGATCTTCTGCTGGGGGTCCTGGGCGATAACTTCGTGGGTGACCTTGTCACGCAGCGGAATCTCGTCGTAGCCCACCATGCGGGCGACTTCTTCGATCAGGTCGGCTTCACACCGCAGGTCGCCGCGATGGGAAGGGATTGTGCACACAATGACCTGCCCGTCGGTCCGCGGGGTCAGGCCGAGGCGGTCGAGAATCTCCACCTGCCGCCGGGGTGAGATATCGAAACCCAGCAGGGCGCACGTCCGGGCCGGACGCAGGGGGACGCGAGGCCCCTGGTAGGGTCCGGCCCACACATCCACCACACCCCGGGCCGACTTTCCGCCGGCCAGTTCGACGATCATCCCGCAGGCCCGCCGCGAAGCCTCCTCGACCCCCACCGGATCCACACCACGCTCGAAGCGGAAGTTGCTCTCGCTCATCAGGCCAAGTTTGCGCGAGGTCCGGCGGATGTTGGACGGATCGAACTGGGCCGACTCGATTAACACGTTGACGGTCTTGTCGCTTACTTCGCTGTTCAGCCCACCCATCACGCCGCCAACCGCCACCGGCCTGTGCCCATCGGCTATTACCAGCATCGATTCATCCAAGTCACATTCGGTACCGTCGATGCTTACGATCTGTTCGTCGGGCCGAGCGCAGCGCACCACGATCCGCCCCTCGGCGAGTTTGTCGTGATCGAAGCAGTGAAGCGGCTGGGAGTATTCCATCAAAACAAAGTTGCTCACGTCCACGATGTTGTTCACGCCTCGCAGCCCGGCCGTCTCGAGGCACTCCACCAGCCAGGCGGGGCTGGGGCCCACCTTCACCCCGCGGATCACCCGCGCCGTGTAGCGCGGGCATAACTGAGGTTCCAGCACCTCCACCGAGGTGAACTCCTCCACATCACCTTCGGCGGGCGGAGCCTTGAGCGCCGGGGGGGAAAACTCGGCGCCCGTTGCAGCCGCTATCTCCCGCGCCACACCCAGGTATCCCAGGCAGTCGCCGCGGTTGGAGGTCACCTCCAGGTCCAGCACCACATCGGTGTCGGTCCGGCAGATGCCTTCGCAGTTCAGCCCAATGCGCGTACACAGCCGGGCCAGTTCGTCCACCGGCATCGACACGTCCACGTAATCCGCCAGCCAATTCAGCGAGATATTCATACCAAAACCGCCCTCCTGCCGGCCACATCGTAACGAACCGTTGCGGCGTAGTAAATAGCACCGATAAGTAAACCCGCACGCAAATGGAACGGTCCGCCCTCGCGAGCTATAATCCCGGTGATGTCTGACCACAAAACTCAACAATATGACGCGTTCATGGTCGCGGCGTTGGACCAGGCGCACAAGGGCGGCGATGCCGGCGACGTGCCGATCGGCGCGGTGGTGGTTTGCCACGGGCAGATCATCGCCGCCGCCCACAATCGCCGCATCATCGACGCCGATCCCACCGCCCACGCCGAAATCCTTGCCATCCGCCAAGCCGCAGCGGACCTGGGCGACTGGCGACTGGGCGGCTGCACCATCGTCGTCACGCTCGAACCATGCTGCATGTGCGCCGGGGCCATCATTCTGGCCCGTATCGATCGCCTGGTTTACGGCGCCGCCGACCCCAAGGCCGGCGCCGTTGACACGCTGTATCAAATCTGCACCGACCGGCGTCTCAACCACCGCCTGGAGGTGATCGCGGGCGTCCGGGCCGACCAATGCGCAGCCCTGCTGGCCAACTTTTTCAGCCGGCAGCGGGCCATGGGCAAGAAATGAGCCTTGTCTGGTTCGCTGAGGCGTATATCATATGTTCAGGTGCCGGCTTGCGGCCTTGGCTGCGACAAGCGCCCCGCGCAGCGGTGTGGCTGGCCGCCGGTACAAAAATGGGGCGCATCTTGTGGAGATGACATAGACGTGGATCCCCTTATGTGGGTCGTGCTGTTTGCCGCGGCCCTTTCCGGCTTCTTCGCTCTCAGTAGCTACTCGCTGCGCGCGTTCCGCCGTTCGCAACTCGAGGACCTTCTGGCTGACCAACCCGGCAAGGCCCGCTTGGCATCACTTGGCCGCCACCTTTCGGCTCTCCGGCTCAACACGTCGCTCTGCCGCACCGCAGCCAACGTTATCCTGATTGTCGCCATGCTGGGATTGTTCGACGCCTTCAAAGGCGGCCCGGTGCGCCTGGCTATGGCGATGGGCGTTACGATGGCCATCATTTCGATTCTCGGCGTGGCTATCCCCCACGCCTGGGCCTCCTGCGCCGGCGAGCGAATACTGGCGATTATCCTGCCCGTTCTGCTGGCGCTTCGTTACGTGCTGTACCCGGTTACCCGGGCGATGGCCGCGATGGATGTCCCGGTCCGCCGCCTGGCCGGCATCAGCGAAACACGGGGCGAAAACGGAGAGGCCGCCAAGCAGGAAATCCTCCAAGCCGCCTCCGAAGGACAGGCCGAAGGCGCCGTGGAGCCCGAAGAGGTCGAGATGATCGAGTCGGTGATGGAGTTCGCCAATACGCAGGCCGCAGAAATTATGACCCCGCGCACCGATATCTTCGCCCTGCCCGTCGATACGCCGTGGCAGGAGGCTGTCGAAAAACTTGTGACCGCCGGTCATACACGCGTACCGGTCTACCAGGGCGACATCGACAACATCATCGGAATACTCTACGCCAAGGACATGCTGTGCCCGGTCGAAAAGAGCGCTCCGACGCCGCTGGGCGATCTGCTGCGAAAACCGTTCTTCGTGCCTGAAACAAAGGCGCTGAATGATCTGCTGCGAGAGTTCAAGGCCCGCAAGGTCCACATTGCCGTGGTGCTGGACGAGTACGGCGGAACAGCCGGAATCATCACCATCGAGGACGTCCTGGAGGAAATTGTCGGCGACATCTCCGACGAATACGACCGGGCCGAGCCGGCCCCCATGAACCGCATCGATGCCACAACCATCGAGGTGGACGGGCGGATGTACATCGACGACCTGAACGACGCCCTGAAACTCGAAATCCCCGAAGACGCCGACTACGATACCGTCGCCGGGCTGATGTTTTCCGAACTTGGCTACATTCCCGCCACAAACGAGACGCTGCGGGCCTTCGGCGTGGAATTCACCGTCCTGAACGCCAACGAGCGAAAAATCACCCGCCTGAGGGTCCGCATCCTCGACAAGAAGAAGGGTAACAGAACCACCAGGCGACTGTGACAATCACCGGATGACGCCCCCGCCGAACGAGACGCACCAGCACCTTTTTCAGGATTCCTGAAACTTTCCCTCATCGTGTGCGTCGAATACAGTATCCTCATGGTGGGGAACGCAGCGGGGCGATTGCCGTGAAACGAACTTTGTTGACAGGCGCCGGGGTATTGGCCCTCCTGTGGGCGGCGACTTGTTACGCCCAGCCATTCGACCGGCAAGACGTGGTGGAGGCCCTGCTGAAACGCTCCCACTGCCTGGCGGACGTTCATTTCAGCGTATCGCAACAGCTTTACAGGCAAAACCTCCGTGCCTTGTCCGACCGGGCGGAGGACCACCCCCCGCCGGTCGATACCATTGGCTCCCGATGCGTCTACCGCCTCAGCGTATCGGCTGACGGCCAGGTCACCCTGGCAGCCGAGGTCCGCTTGCTTGTCTTGGCGCCATCCGGCCGGCCCAGCGTCCCGGTCCTGCCGGCCGACCTGACCGCCATGACCAACCAGCCGGTCCTGCTGGGCTTCCGCTACGTTGGCGCAGAATTGTCTATCCCGCTGGCAATCCGCAAGCACGGCGAGGTGCCGATGTTGGTGACGGTGGCCGACAGTGCGCTGCTGACAGGAATACAACTGAACGACGGGCGTCGCATGACCAAGGTTATTTACAGCGTCCGCAACAACCGCAACCAGTTCCTGCGCCTCAAAATGCCCGCCGATGCGGAGATATGGTCGGTGTTGGTAGCCGGCAAGACCGTCTCGCCGAGCAAAGACAAGCAAGGCAACGTGCTGATCCCGCTGGTTCGAAGCCGCAGCAGCGCCAGCGAACTGGTGGCCTTCCCGGTGACGCTGGTTTACGTCCAGACCCGGGTCCGAAAGACCGGCCAGACGCCCATCCGCGTCTGCCTGCCCATCCACGGAAACCTGTTTAAACTCCAGAAAATCCTCGCCCTGCCGGATGACAAGTTGTGGTTCCAGGTGGACTACAGCGGCTGGAAGGTTTCAAAGTAGCGATGCCGACGCCTTGGTCCGTCTGGCAACGTCCCAGGCCAACGGGTCCTCGATCCGCGGGGCCTGGGGCCTTGGGCATCCACGGCTCCAAAAGCGCAGGTGCGCCCTATCCGCCGAACAGCCATAGGACAATCGGCAACCCCACCACCAGGTACACCAGGGAAGTGACCACGAACAACAAGGACGCCTGGCGCGGCTTGATGTAAAACATATTCGCCACGCCCACGCCAAAAACGCCCATCGGAACCGACGACTGAACCAGGAATACCGTCCTGCCCAGGCCAGTCAGGGGCCAGCCGATCAGCAGAGTCAACGAGAGCAGGCCAAGGCCCAGAACCGCCCCCCCAAGGTGCCGCACCGCCAGCGTGCCCAGGATCATGCGCTTGATCTTCAGCACGTGCGCGGCGTGCAGGCGCAGACCGATTGAAAAATAGGCCGTGAAAACCAGCAGGTACATCAGCACGTCAACCACGTGGTACTCGCTGAAGACCGTCGGCCGCGGAACACCGCATGCCGACACGACAATGGCCGCAACACAGACCGGCAGGCCCACCGAACGCCAGTTCAGCAGGCTCCCGACCAGCAGCCGGCCCAACGAACGTTGCGGGGCGCCGGAGGAATAATGCCGCGCAATCGAATAGGACAACAACACCAACGCAACATAAGTGTACGTCGCGTACACGGTGGAGTACCCCAGCCCCTCCTCGCCCGCCAACAGGAAGATCACAAAGCCGGCCATCGTGATGCCATGATTACCGATCCCGCAAGCGAAGCCGAACAGGCCGCGCTCCTCCCGGTCGCGAAACAGCCGCCGGCCGATCAGCAGGGCGATCATCGCCTGCAAGGTCGCCTGCGCAGCCCCCAGCACCGGTAGCCACGCGTCGCTCGGCTGGAGGCGAACCTTCCAGATCGTCAGGAAGCCCACCAACGGATAGCCCGCCACCATCACAACGGTCATGATCGGCCGCGCCAGGCCCTCACGAAACAGTCCAAACCGGCGCGACAGATAGCCCGCCGCCGTAGCGGATGCTATCAAGCCGATCGTCAGAATGAATTTCATCTCCGCCTGCATCGAAATATCCGCCTCCAGTCTTGCAGACCCACGCCGCCAGTCTCAAACCTCCGGGGCGTTTGGCGCCGAGGAGTAAACCCACAGGTCGATCTCGAAGGGGTCCACCTCCATGGCCCGACGAACCGGCGTGGCGCACGGGATGATGTTCCCGTTGAACAGGTAAATCTTCTCGCGCGCAATCGGAAACAGAGATCGTAGTTCATCCATCTTCATCATCGTTCCCTTTTCGCGTCCAGCGGCGGCTTTCGCTTGACCGGTAGGATCTTACCGTATGTCAACCGGGCATAATGAGCCTCGACTCATCCATGGCACACCATTGATACCTGTTGGGCCGCCCGGCTCCATCCGGCATCTCCGGACTGAAAACAATTTTCCCAAACTCCAGAGGCGTGAAGTAATCGCCCCTACCCTCAGGGGTTCGGAAGCTGTCGGGGTTCTTTTCCACCTCCGCCTGGGCCAGGTCCACCAGATCCCGCATGGCAAAACGCCGGGCGGCGCAGTTTCCGATAGCCGCCAGTCCCACCACCCCCCGCTGTTCGAGCATTTTGCCGAGGCGATTGAAATCGGGATGCCGCGAACCGTAGTAGCGGCCCGTTCCGCTGGGCCTGGGCTGATAGTCGATCATGCTCTGCGGCACAACACTACCGTCTTTCCCCCTGACCTTTACCTGGAGATCAATCGTGTGGCGATAGGGAACATCGCAAACCCATTCGGCGAAGTGATGGCTCGTGGAATTGGCATAGGTCACCCCCAGCATAAGAACCTGCGTATTCAGGGCCAGCATGACGCCAAACGACGAACGCAGATCAAAGGGCGACAAAGCCGGGTCCACTTCCGTGATGACCCGAGCCCGGCGGCCGACGGCGGCAAAACTGTGGCGAAAGGCCGTGCTCCGCAGGGCATCGCCTCGCAAGCGAACCACCTCGGTAATAATCCCCATCTCAGAAGGGTCATTGGCGGGGTCAATAATGGGATCTTCCTCGGCTTCGTGTACGAACGTGAAGGTGGGCACCACCAGCGTCCCTCCCTCACCGAGCACCTCGAGCAGGGCAGCCACCGCCGTTTCGGTCCCGCCGTCAATGTACCCGAACGTCCGCATGGCCGAATGAACCAGCACCACGTCATCGGTTTTCAGGCCCATCTTGCGCAGCCCCCGAGCAATTTCCTCCCGCGACAGGCCGCCCTCACCTCGGCTGCTATCCTGTTTGGTCATGTCTGTTTCCTGCCTTCTTCCAGTCCGCAACGCCACCCCACCCGCGCCGGCAACACCACAACCCCTCATCCGTTTCTCACGCTCTCCCCAGGACCGATATCGAATAGAGCCGGGCCTTCTCCAGCAATAGTCTCACTTTGACCCGCCGGCCGCAAAGACCGCGCACGTCGACCCCGAAGGCCCATGCGACTTTCGCCCGTAGTTGATCGCCCGTGATCGGCTCGGCCCGACCTGCGGTGAACCCCGGGATTGGGCGGCCACGCCGGTCAAGTACCTCCACCCTGACCGATCCTCCGAAGGCGTCGACGTTGATGAACAAGGCTGTTCCCCCCAGTCGAAAATCTTTGGTCATCACCGCACCCGAGGCCGCACCGGCATCCAGCGAGGCAAACCTATCCAATCGCAGCGTGGCCAGACCCGTCTCTACCGGCCAATCGGCAATCGACTGGGCCTTTCGGCAACCTGGAGTCTCTCTGGTCCTGCCCTGCCCGGTGTAGTAAATGTAGATGCGGTCGTTGGCCACCAACGGACGGGCAGCCAAGGCGATACATTCATCCCAACTACCCTGGGGGCCATAGGGGATAAAGGGTTGCCGACACACCCGTCGCCACCCCACTCCGTCAACACTGGCGGCCAGTTCCGTATGCATGATACGACATCGGGTCGCATTCAGCGCGTTCGGCGGACCCAGGAACCCCTGACGGATATTCCTGTCAACAATCTCCTGCCACTGTTCCGCCGTGAAGGGCGGCAGGTTTCGGATGACCCACAGCATGCCCAGGATGACACCGTCGTAGTCAATCCCGCACAGCCCGCCGATCTCCGTGCCCGGCGGGTCCAGGTCATCCGACCGGAACACCAGGTCGGGCGGAAGGTCCCAGTGCACGAAATCATCGGACTCAGATCGCCCCGTCACGCGCATCCCATAGCCGTCGGCGCTGCTGTACATCACGAATCTGCCTGTTTGGCGATCCAAACCAAAAGGAACCGCAACTTCCCCGTCGCCGGGCCAGACCGGGTTGTCCGCCTGTTCGTTCCAGCAGATACCGTCGGGCGAAAAGCCCACGCAGTGGCCTAACAGCCACCCATCCCTCTGAGAAGCATCTTCTCGCCCATCCCACCAGACGGCCTTGAAACGCCGCCGCTCGTCGCCGTCCAGACGGTCGATAACAGGGGCCGGATCGTGCATCATGCACCGGGCCATCAGCACGATGTTGTTGTCCTTGCTGCCCTCGAATTCAACCTGACCCAGCGAGGGCTTATCCCACTGTATCCCGTCACTTGAAGCGGCGTAGCACATGTTGGACCCGTCGTCCGGCCCATGGCAGGCGCCGCCCTGGTACCAAGCCTTGAACATCCGCTCGCGCTGGTCGTAGATAACCAGGCCGGTATCGACGAAGGCAGCCTGGCCCTCCCACGAACGATCCGCCCGAATCACCGGATTCCGGGCGCACTTGACCGGCTGATGAAAGCGGCGGGTCAGGCCGGACATCTCCTCGATAAATCGATCATCCAGAAAAAGCATCTTGGCAACGAGTCTGTCTTTTGCGGGGTTTGGTGACACGGGCCAACCTCCGCTGAGGCCCAAATGCGCAGAGTTTTCAGCCGCTCGTGGCCAAAGTGTACCGGCAAGGCCATCCGGCCGCAATCGCACCGCCACAATGACTCTTCCACGCAGCGGGCCATGCGAACGCGGAGTCAAATTGAAAACTGGAAATCGCCGACCGCCCGGCTACTCTTGTATCCATGCGACATCGCCAGCCGGCCATCTGCATCCGCGCGATCGACTACAGCGAGACCTCGCAGGTGCTGCGCTTTTTCACCCGCGACACCGGCGTCGTTCCGCTGCTGGCCAAGGGCTCCAAGCGCCCACGGAGCAGCACCGGCGGCGCGCTGGACCTGCTGTGCGAGGGGCAATTGGTGTTTTCCCAGCCGCCGTCGGGCGCGATGGGTGCGCTTATCGAGTTCACTGAGACTACTTCACACATGGCCCTCCGCAGCGACGCAAGGCGACTCAATGCCGCGCTGTACATGATCGAACTGATCGGCGCGATGCTAGCCGAGGCCGACCCACACCCCGAGGCCTTCGATCTGCTGCACAACGCCCTGGAACGCCTCGGTGAAGGTGACGCTCCCACCGGCGCCGTGCTGGCGTATTTCCAGTGGCGGATGCTCCGCCACTCCGGCCTGCTGGGACAACTACGCCGCTGTGCGGCCTGCGGGGGCGATGTGGGGCGCGGGGGCAACGTGTATTTCAGCGCCGACCAGGGCGGCCTGCTGTGCCCAGCGTGCGAGGGGGCCTGTGTCGAAAAGTTCCGCCTGAACGCCGCCACGCTGACCGGCCTGGCCACCCTAGCCGCCGCTCAGGGGCGCGCAAGGACGACAATAAAAGACACGATGGGCACGAAAGAAACGCTCACCGACAATCAGGCCACCGGTGTCAACCGGCTGCTCGACTACCACATCGCCTACCAACTGGGCAAACCCCTCAAGATGACCCGCCACGCGATCCGGTAGACCCAGACAATGGAAGCGACCACAGACCGGCGCCCACCGGGCAACCTTAAGCCTGTTCCACGGCGCCTATCCGTTGCAAACCACCGGGGGCAGGTCAAAGGGCAAAGAGGAAAGAAAACTGTTGCTGGTTGCCCCACAGTGCCGCGATTATTAGACTCAAGTGCTTCCGGAGATGGTTGAAGCGACACCAACCGGCATCAAGGAACAGCCGCCATGGCATCCAGGGATTTCAAAGCCGTTCACGAGCACATCGAAAAAAGTCTCCTGCTCATCGAGCGCCAACCGTCAAAGAAGCTCCCTCACCCATACCTGGCAATCTCTCCCCTGAAGTATTATCCGGGGATAGTGTGGTTATGGGACCACCACCATGCGGGCATGCGATTCGCCCACGGCGGAAGGCCCGAGTACCTCAGGCATCTTGTCGATAACCTGCTGGTCTATCAGACACGCGGCGGATACGTCCCCAACGTCGTCCATTCCCAAGACGGTCCGTCGGAAGGTACTCCCCGCTTTCACGCCCAGGCGACGCTGATACAGGGCGCCATGAATAGGAATAGAACCGATGGCTGACGATGCGCTTAAGATTGGGCTGCTCGGCTGCGGGCCCATATCGCAGTTCGCTCACCTGCCGGCGTTGCTCAAGGCCCACCGTGTCCGTCTGGTCGCCCTGTGCGACGGCGCGGATGACCTGCTGGAAGCGGTCGGCCGCCGCGCCGGAATCAAGCAACTTTACACCCAGTACACCACCTTCCTTAAGGCAGCGGACATCGATGCGGTGCTCATCGCCGCAGCCGATTCGTTCCACGCGCCGCTGGCTACCGAAGCCCTGCGTGCGGGCAAGCATGTTCTGGTGGAAAAGCCCCTGGGCGTCAATTCGCCGGAATGCCGGACTCTGGCGGAATTGGTTCGGTCCACCGGGCTGAAACTTCAGGTGGGCAATATGAAGCGACACGACCCCGGCATCGCTTTCGCCCACCGTTTCATCCAGGAGCGGCTCGGGCAGGTGCTTTCGGTGGGTGGCTGGTATTGCGACACGCTGTTTCGCCCGGCAATACAGGAAACGCTGCTGCCGCCCCTTTTGAAAAGCGCCCGGGCAGTCCGGCCCGCCCGCGACCCCAAGGTGGACAAACGGCACTACTCGCTGGTCACCCACGGTGCACATCTTTTCGACACCATCTGCTATCTTGGCGGCCAGGTGAAAGCCGTCACAGCAAAACTGGCTGAGAAATTCGACCAGCATTCGTGGCACGGGCTGATAGAGTTCCAACACGGCGGGATAGGACACTTTGAACTGTCGGTCAAGATCAATTCCGACTGGTCCGAGGGCTACACCGTCCACGGTGAGCACGGCAGCGTTACGGTCAAGACTTTCCATCCCTTTTACTATCGGCCGAGCGAAGTGAGAGCGTTCGACGCCCGCGCCGAGCAGTGGCACACGCCTCTGGGGGCCCATAGTAATCCGTACAAGAATCAGCTGGAGGCGTTTGCACGCTCCGTGCTGGACAACCGGAGCACCTGCCCCGACGTTGACGAGGGCCTGGCCGACGTTCGTGTTCTAGAAGCCGTTGAGGTCTCGGCCGGCGGCGGTTCACGTGTGGCGCTGGCATAAAGATCCGGAGGTTCGGCATGCAAATCGGCATCTTTGCGAGGACGTTCGTCAGGCCGACACTGGGAGGCGTTCTTCAAGCCATACGTTCGCATGGACTTACAGCCGTGCACTTCAATCTGAAGTGCCTCCACCTCGAGACCCTCTGCGAATCCATCGACAAAGCGTCGTGCCACGACATTCGCTCGGCTTTCGATGACCACGGCCTGAAGATGGTCGCAATATCCGGCACCTTCAACGCGATCCATCCCGACAGTGATTACCGAGACGAATGCATCCGCCGCACCCGGGGTCTCATCGAAAAGGCGCGCGATCTTGGCACGGACGTCGTCAGCCTCTGCACCGGCACCCGCGATCCGCATAACATGTGGCGGCGGCACCGGGACAATGATCGGCCCGAGGCATGGCAGGACCTTCTGGCTACCCTGGAAAAACTGCTGCCCGCCGCCGAGACCCATGAGGTGACGCTGGGCATCGAACCAGAGAGGGCCAACGTGATCGATTCAGCCACCAAGGCAAGGCGCCTTTTGGACGAAATAAAATCTCCCCGGCTGAAGATTATCATAGACGGGGCCAACCTCTTTGAACCGAACGACCTTTCCGGTATGCAAGATGTACTGGCCCAGGCGTTCGACCTGTTGGCCGGCGATACGATAATGGCCCACGCCAAGGATATTACCAACGATCCGCGCAAGAAGGACCAGGCCGCCGGAACCGGGGTGTTGGATTGGCAGGCATACTTCCGAAGCATGAGCGAAAGCGGCTTCGACGGGCCGGTTGTCCTGCACAATCTTGACGAATCACAGGTTGACCGGAGCACCGCCTTCGTGCGCCGCCACGCCGCCAGGTGGTATCCCCAACTGCGAGCCCAGGGAGACACCGCGTGACTTCGCCATTTCTGCACGACGGCATCGGCTTTAACTACGAGGTCTTCGGCAAAGGCGCTGCGGTGGTGTTCTGCCACGGATTAGGCGGCGATCTCAATCAGCCGCGAGATCTTGTCGGCCGACTGGACGGCTGCCGTCTGGTTGTCTGGGACGCCCGCGGCCACGGTCTGACCGAGCCCCTTGGACCGGCCCGGGGGTTCAACTTTGCTACTTTCGCCTCTGATCTTCACGCCTTGCTGGACCACCTGGACATTCAGCGGGCGGTAATCGGGGGAATTTCGATGGGAGCGGGTATAGCCGCCCGCTTTGCAACCGACTGGCCCGAGCGCGTAAGGGCCCTTGTACTCATGCGCCCGGCCTGGGGGAACAAGCCGATACCGGACAACTTGAGGCTGTTCCCGGTGGTCGCTGAATATCTCGGGCGATTCGGCGGCGAAAAGGGCCTTGGCGAGTTCCTCAAACTCCCCGGCCCGCAATCCCTGAGAAAACAGTCCGCCTGCACCTTTGATTCGCTCTGTCAGCAGTTCAGCAAGCACAAGGCAATCGAGCGGCACATCCGCCTCAAGGCGATGCCCAACGACTGCCCCGTAACCGACTGGAGCCCGGTCGAACGATGCATCGCCCCGGCGCTTGTCGTCGGCAACGACCCCGACCCGGCACATCCGCTACGGCTCGCGCGCCTCTGGGCGCAGCACCTGCCGAATGCCCGGTTGGTTCAAGTTCCCACGAAGTCCCATGGGTCTGACGAACATGCCCTGGCTTTTCGTAAACACCTGATCTCATTCCTGGAGGCCTTGGAAAAATGACCATCCGCCCGCTGAAAATATCCGCATCTTTATGGTCGGCCGACCTGGCGAACCTCGAATCGGAAATCCGGCGCGTGGATCCCTACGTCGACTCTTATCACCTGGACGTTGCCGACGGAGCCTATGCGCCGATCATGCTGTTTTTCCCCGATCTTGTTGCAGCCATTCGGGGAAAAACCAAAAAGCCCTTTCATGTCCACCTGATTACGCAGGAGCCCCAGAGGTGGCTCGGGGCGTTCGCCCGGGCCGGGGCCGACTTGATCATCTTCTATACGAACAGCACGGACAAGCCGCAGGAGGTAATCGACGCGATCAAGGCCCATGGCATCAGGGCTGGAATCGCGCTGGCGGTGGACCAGTCGATAACGGTACTTCAGCCGTATTGGGACCAGATTGATCTGGTGTGCGTTCTGGGAACGGATCTGGGCGTCAAGGGCATTCAGGACGTAGCCACAGGCACGTATGATAAGATCAGCGCTTTGGTAAGGCAGCGAGAAGACCGCGGCCTGGATTTTGAAATCGAAGCCGACGGCGCAATCCGTCTTCATACCGTGGAGCCGCTTCGGCAGGCAGGGGCGGACGTCATTGTGCCCGGCTCTTTGATTTTCCGCTCTTCGCCGCAGCAGTTGGCCGAAATGTGTTCCTGACCTG